>DASRQW010000463.1 GCA_035696245.1 Longimicrobiaceae bacterium
CTTCTTCGCGAGGAACACACCAACCGTCCGTTTCAACAACACAGGAAATGCGGCACCCGCTATCAGGTAGTGGCGCGCATTAAAGATCGGTTCCCCCTCATACCATAATTGCGTTCCGATGCCGGAACAAAGGATCATTACCGCGGTGATCAACCAGTATTCCGGACGGCATACAACGGATCTATTTTTGGCAGGCAGCTTATGCCGTAGCTCATACCAGTGGCCAACCTCCACGACCAGCGCTCCGAAACTGGCAATCACAGCTGGTGATTGTAAGATTCCCATGTCGCCTCGCGTACGATGTATCCTTTGGTGGAAAAATTGGAACCGGCGTTTACGTCTTCTGGTAGCCGCTGCGATTCCGGCAAAGAGAACTTGGAGGAAGAGCTCCAAGAGCATTCGCACCACTCAAGGTTTCGAATAAGAAGAGTTTGTGTCGTCGGTTGCTATTCCCAAACACGGCAACGCTTGCGGCGGTGCTGGGAGCTCCGACCACCCCGCTGCTTTGACTGAAGGTGCACATACTTACCTCGCCCGGACAAGTGCCTACACTGGCCTGTTGGTGAATACAGGCGCCGCGCCATGCGTTCCGCAAGTCGCGTGTGATGGAGGTGCACGATCATCGCAGGAACTGCGCGGCGCGCAGGAAGACGGCATGATAGTGCCCGCGCTCGACGTAGACGATTTTCCGTTTCGAAATCGCTGGCCACAACGGGTTCAGGAGATGGTTATCGGGGAAGGGCGCGTCGTCAGGCTCTGCTGATGCAATCGCCGCACATCACCTAGCTTATCTCTCGGTCGCACCAGGCTCAACGCGGCTACGGTTACTCGAATCGCTGTTTTAAGCGGAGCGGAGGGGCACCTCGCCCTACCGCTCGGCCAGCTTCGCACCTTCCGCCAGCACCGGCAGGGCGCGGACGACGCAGAGGATGATGGCGAGGTAGGCGCTGACTTCGCCGGCGATGCGGATGTAGGTGCGGGCGTTGGGGGGGATCTGGGAGGCGTAGGCGAGGATGAGGAGCGCGAAGGCGGCGGCCTTGGCGAAGCCGTAGAGGTTGCGGCTCGCGCGCGAGGCGACGATGAAGCGGCCGAGGGGCGAGGTCATCATCGTCGTGTCGCCGAAGGCGGTCTGGCCCTGCTCGAACGCCAAGGAGCGCGCGCCGTCCACCAGGAAGCCGCGCGCGGCCACGATCAGCGGCATCCACACCGGGATCCAGCCGAGCGCGGCGAAGGCGATCCAGTACGTCATCTCCACGATGCGGTCTGTGAGGATGTCGAGCACCGCGCCGAACTTGGAGACCTCGCCCAGGCGGCGCGCGACCCAGCCGTCCAGCGCATCCATCCAGATCGCCACCAGCGTGATCGCGCACGCCGCGACGTACAGCTCGCGCCCGGCGTACAGCATCGCCACGACGGCGAAGGCGAGCAGACCGCGCGTGAGCGCCACCGCGTTCGCCCACGTCCGCAGGCGGAAGCGGCCGGCGGGCTGTGGTTTCGCGGGCGTGTGGGCGGGCAGGGGAGTGTCGGCGGGCATGGAGATCGGGGAAGTGGGGGAGGTGCGCGGGAGATGCGCGGCGGGTGGAGCGTGCCGCTCCGTGCGCATCGACGCAAAAGGTACACTCCCCCCGTTTGCGGGGTCCAGCCCGGCACGACACGCGTTCCCGCCGCGCATCGGCGGATGTGCGGCGGGAACGGCCGTGCCGGTCGTCCGCGAATCGGCAAAGGTGGCCGACGTTCGCGCATCGCTCGGCGCGCATCTTCGGACAGCCGGCCATCGTCCGACACGGCCGTCCGGCGAACGCCCGCCTGCATCTCACAGAAGCCGCGCATCTCCCGCGAGCCCGCATCTCCGCGCTGCTGCGCATCTCCCGACCAGCTCGCACGTTACATCCTCCGCATTCCGCCGATCGGTGCGCTGCGGTGTTTGCGGGCAGCGGATCGGAGAGATGGGCGTCAGGCCGTGTGCTTGCCGTCGCCGTCCGCGTGCTTGCCGTCGCCGTCGGGGGCGAACTCGATGCTGGCGGTGGGGACCACGACGAGCGAGTGGAGGCGCCAGTCCATGCCGCGCAGCTCGGCGGCGGCGCACTCCGCTTCTTCGAGCATGGCGCTGCGCTCGCGGGGGACCACGAACACCTCGCCGGAGAGGACGTGGCCGTGCTCGCGCAGGCGCACGGCGGCGCTCTCCACCCACGGCAGGCGCTCGGCGGCCTTCTTCAGGCGGTCCGGCAAGTCCTCCATCTCCAGGCTGCCGACCTCGGTGGGCGACTCGTCCATGAGGTCGCCGATCACCTGGCGCAGGTTGTCCCACCCGTCCCAGATCACGCTGAGCGAGATGATGGCCGCGGCGGCCGAGTCGCCCCACCAGAAGCCGAAGCCCACCAGCAGGATGCCGACGATGGCGGCGCCCTCGGCCATCCAGTCGGCCTTGTTCATGTCTGCGTCGGCGGCCAGCACGTGGTCGTGCAGCTTGGCGGCGAGCGGGCGCTTGAGCGTGCCCAGCGTGAGGCCTACGCCTACGGCATAGGCGAGGCCCGCGATCATCAGCCAGCCGGCCCACACCTGGTGCCCGAAGACCTCCGTGGTGCCCACCGGCGGGCGCTCATGCTTCACTAGCTTCATCACGGCGTCCAGCAGCAGCCACAGGCCCACCGTGGTGAGCACGGCGGCGGTGGCGAGGAAGGCGACCGAGATGGCGCGGAAGTAGCCGAACGGGTAGCGCTCGTTGGGCTTGCGCTCCTCGATGCGCGTGGCGACGAGCAGCGCGGCGGGCGGGATCATGCCCAGCAGGTCCTCGGCCCAGGCGGTCTTCATGGCCTGCGACTGGCCCAGCGTGAGGAACATGATCACGGCCGTGGACGCGAGCAGGCCGATGCTGAGCCAGGCCAGCCTGCGCGCCTTCCGGCGCTGCTCCTGCTGCTCGCGGGGAAAGCGGAACGCGGAGAAGAGGATCACGGTTTCGCCGTGCGCAGGAGCGAGGGAAACGACGCGCGCCGGTCCTTCAGCCGACGCTCCAGGAGCACGAGCCAGCCGTTCTCGCCCGGGGCCGCGGCCAGCACGTGCGGGTCTTCGTGGAGCACGATGCCGGACGGGACGCGGTGCAGCGAGGCCAGCCGCCACGTGGGCGCGGCCACAGGACCGCGCACGCCGGCCAGGTCGCGCACGTGCACGGGCACCGCGTCCTTGGCGCGCAGGTACTCGCCCGCGGGGTCGCCCGCTTCCACGGCCACGCGCACGCCCTTCAGCTCGCGCGGCGCAAGCGTGCCGTGCTCCACGCCGACGACGATGGTGTCGGTGTAGAACGGGCGGGTGAAGGCGACCTGGCTGGACCACGGCAGCGACGCGGTGAGCCCGCCCACCACCAGGTCCAGCTCGCGCGCCTTCAGCGCGTCCATCAGCTCGCCCTCGGGGCCGCGGACCCACTCGGTGCGCGCGCCCATCTCCTGCGCGACCTGTCCGACGAACGCGGCCTCCACGCCGCCCACCACGCCGGCCGAGTCGGTCACCCACGGCGCGTTCTCCACGATGCCCACGCGCAGGGTGCCGCCGCGGATGCGCGCGGTGGTGCCGTCCGCGTCGCGCGGCAGGTCGCACGCGCAGACGGCCGTGCACAGCAGCAAGGCGATGAGAATCCGGTGCATCTCGCCGACGTCTGGAGTTTCTCCGCATCTCGGCATCCGGCTCCCGCGTCCGTCTGGATGCGGCCGGTGCCGGTTGTGCGGGACGCGCGGCGGGTGAAAGCAAAACGCAGACGCGTCCGGAACACAGCTCCCGGAAAACGCGCCTCGTGCTCCGGCCACGTTCGTTCGCCGCATCCCCCACAAGGCTGACGGGCAGGTAGGCATCCGCCTGCACCGCGCGTGGGGGAGATGCGGGGCGGCCCATCGGTAGATGAGCGGCGGATGATGCGCATCGCGGCACGTCACGGTGGATGTGCGGCTGGCGCGCTCCGGCCGCGCATCGGCAGATGCGCGGCGACTCGTGTCGGCGGAGGCGCTGCAGCTGGCGTCGGCGGGAGCGCGTCGCCGGATGTGATTCGGCTGGTGTGGGCGAGTGCGTCGGCGGATGCGCGTTGGCTGCTGGTGGCGGATGCGCGGCGGCGTTGCGCGGCGGGCGCGGGAGGGGCAATCTGTCGGACGATTCTCATCTCCCGGACCGGCCTTGCCTTGCCCGCATCTGACGCATCTTCCGACATCCCGCCGTACCGCCATCGTCCGTCGTTCACGCGGAGGCGCGGGTGAGCGCGGACGAGCCGTTCGTGACGCTGGCGGGCGAGGGGGAGGCGGAGACGAAGGTGAAGGGCTCCGTCTTCCTGGCGCTCGCCGCGCCCGCGGGAAACGAGGCGGAGGCGCGGGCGCGGCTGGCGGCGGTGGAGAAGCGGCGGTTCGACGCCACGCACAACTGCTCGGCCTGGCGGATTCGCGGCGGCGTGTACCGCGCCAACGACGCGGGCGAGCCGTCCGGCAGCGCGGGCGCGCCCATCCTCGCCGCGATCGACGGCGCGGGGGTGACGGACTGCGTGGTGATCGTCACGCGCTACTACGGCGGGACGAAGCTGGGCGTGGGCGGCCTGGTGCGCGCGTACGGCGACGCGGCGGCCCTCGCGCTCGAAGTCGCGCCGAAGCGCACGGGCACGCCCGCCGCGCGCCTCGCGGTGGAGTACGGGTACGAGCACACGGCCGCGGTCATGCGCACGCTGGAGCGCGCGGGGGCGACGGAGATGGAGCACGGCTACGCGGGCGGCGGCACGCGCGGCAGCGTGGAGGTGTCCGTGCCGCTCGCCGCGGTGGACGCGCTGGCGGACGAGCTGCGCGAGGCGACGGCCGGGGCGGTGGCGCCGGTGCGCGTGGGGGAGCGCGTGCTGTATCGGAACGCGGGCGGCTGATGTGCGGTATTGAACCCGTCGCTCCGCCGGCACCCGCCCGCGGACCGGGCTTCCCGGCGTCCCGCATCGCCGCGCCCGCACGGCGCGCGCCCGCCCCGGCGCGACGCGCACGACCCACGAAGCAAGAGGGAGAACGATGGACGGTGCGGTGCTCGCCGACCCGATCATGGACCGCCTGCGCAGGGACCATCCCGCGTACCACGACACGGCGTACGTCTTCATCCTCGCCGGGCTGCAGTTCACCATCTCGCGCCTGGGCGAGGCGCGCCACATCACCGGCCGCGAGCTGGCCGAGGGCTGCCGCGACCTGGCGCTCGACCGGTACGGGCTGATGGCGCGCAGCGTCCTGTCGTACTGGGGCATCCGCTCCACCCGCGACTTCGGCGAGATCGTGTTCGCCCTCGTCGAGTGCGGCGTGCTGGTGAAGCAGTCCGAGGACTCGCTGGGCGACTTCGACGGCGTGTTCTGCTTCACCGAGGCGTTCGAGAGCCGCTACCCCTGGTGCACCCCCCGCGTGATCGGCATCTAGCCGTATCCCCCGCCTTTCCGCTTCCCCGAAAAGATCCGTTCGCGCGTCGGCAAACGTACCGTCCTCTGTGGAACGGGGCTTGCGGCGTGCACCTCCTCGTCCGAGTACGCGGGTGCGCCAGGCATGGTGCACCCGAGGATCGTTACTGTTGAGGGGAGGGGATGAGCGATGCCGGACGAACGTGAGTTTCCGCCGTGCAAGAAATGCGGTGCGGGAACGCTGGTTCCCATGTCGGACTACGGGCGCGACGGCGCCCCAATCACCTACAAGGCGTGGGTCTGCACCAACCCGGACTGCGGCTTCAACATCCGGATCGACAACGGCGAGATCAGCTTCGGGCGCACCATCGGCCAGAGCTACAAGTAACGGCGGGCGAAACAACTGCACCCGCACGGAATGCCCACGGCCACCCGGCCGTGGGCATCGCGCGTTAACACCCTTCCGCAACGGATCCGCCCTTGGATTCCTCGCCTGTAGCCTCTGCGCATCTGCCGTTCTCCGCCGCCTGCACGGTCCCCGTCCTCACCGCGGCGGAGATGCGCGCATGGGACCGCTCGTCCATCGACGCGCGCGGAATTCCCGAGCGGGTGCTGATGGAGTCCGCCGGGCGCGCGGCTGCGGCGGTCGTGCACCGGCTGTACCCGCACGGCCGCGTGGTGGCGGCGGTGGGCGCGGGCAACAACGGCGGCGACGCCATCGTCGTGCTGCGCGTTCTCCGCTCGTGGGGGCGCGAGGTCGCGGCGGTGCTCGCCGGCAAGCGCCCCGACGATGCCGCGCTGCTGCACGGCTGGGAGGTGAATGTCGTAAGTGCCGGGGATGCGGATGCGGCGTTCGCGGGCGCGGCGGTGATCGTCGACGGCCTGCTGGGCACCGGCGCGCGCGGCGCCCCGCGGGATGCGGAGACGGCGGCGATCGAGGCGATGGCGCGCTCGGGCTGTCCCATCGTGGCGCTGGACGGGCCGTCGGGCATCGACATGACCACGGGGGCGCGGCCGGGCGCCGCGGTGCGCGCGGAGGTCACGGTCACCTTCGGGGCACCCAAACGCGGGCTGCTGCTCTTTCCCGGTCGCGAGCACGCCGGGCGCATCGTCGCCGTGGAGGTCGGGTTCGATCCGCTCGCGGCGGACGGGTACGGCGCGCAGCTCGTCACGCCCGCCTGGGCCGCCCCGCACCTTCCGCCCGTCGCGCCGAACGCGCACAAGGGCACGATGGGGCTCGTCTCCGTGCTCGCCGGGCGGTCGGGGATGGCGGGCGCGTCGGTGCTCGCCGCGATGGGAGCGCTGCGGGCGGGGGCGGGGAAGGTCCGCGTCGTCACCCACGCCGACAACCGCGTGATCGTGCAGACGGCGATCCCGGAAGCGCTCTACGCGGACCGGGAGATGGACGGCCTGGCGGAGGAGCTGCAGGATTCGCAGGCGATCGTCGCCGGGCCGGGGATGGGGACGGGAGATGCGGAGCGGGAGATGCTGCGCCGCGTGCTCTCCCGCGGAAGCTCGCCCGTGCTGCTCGACGCGGATGCGCTGACGCTGCTCGCCGCCGATCCGACGCTGCGCGACGCGGCGGACCGGCCGCTGCTGCTCACGCCGCATCCGGGCGAGATGGCGCGCCTGCTGGGGAAGAAGACTGGCGACGTCACGGCGAACCCGTTCGCGGCCGCAGCCGAGGCGGTGGAGCGCTTCCGGTGCGCCGTGCTGCTGAAGGGCGCGCCGTCCATCGCCGCCGCACCGGGGGAGCGCGCGATGGTGAACGTCGCCGGCCACTCCGGCATCGCGACGGGCGGGATGGGGGATGTGCTGGGGGGAATCGCGGGGGCGCTGCTGGCGGTGGGATGCACGCCGCGCGACGCCGCGGCCCTCGCGCTCTACTTCGCCGGGCGCGCGGCGGAGATCGCGGGCCGTGGCCGCGGCCTCCTCCCCCGCGACGTGGTGGAGGCGCTTCCGGCCGCGCTGATGGATCGGGCGGAGGATGCGGAGCCGGTCGCGCCGGGGGTGCTGCTCGACCTGCCGGCGGCGTATTGAACATTGCTGGATAGGCGGAAATTCTTCGCGTGCTGAGAGTTGCGGATGCGATGAATCGCACCCCTACGCATTGGTAGATTACCTCGGAGTCGAGGGGGTGTTGTGGCGGCGTCTCGGACGCGGGGCCGAGTGGCCGATGCGCGGGTGGTGCCGTTCGTCCGTCGTACCCCAAACAACATGCGGCGAGGGAGACCCGGCGGCGGTTTGCCGGGGCTGCCTCGCGGGCGGGGAGACCCCGGACGGAGGCGGGACAGGCAGTATCGTCCCGCCGGAGGAGGAGGCTCACCGCCCCCGCGGAGGAGACGGGCGGCAGGCAGTATCGCCGCCCGGCTCCGGAGCGGTCCCGCGACCAAGCCTCCGCCGTCCGTCTCGATCCGCGACCTGTCGCCGAATCGATCGGACCACCGCGTCCCGCCGAGCTACGTGTGCCCGCCATGGCGAGAAGAACCCTCCGCACCACCACAGGGAAATCCGCGCGGACCAACGTTGACACTGCGTAACCCCAATGGTACGTTGCCGCCCGGCTGCACTCCCGTCGATCACGCCTCCCGAACGACTTTCCCGAAAGCAATGACCACCATCGCCGACATCCGTGCCCGCGAGATCCTGGACTCCCGCGGCAACCCCACCGTGGAAGCCGACGTCATCCTGTCGAGCGGGGCGCGGGGGCGCGCGGCGGTGCCCAGCGGCGCCAGCACGGGCGAGCACGAGGCGGTGGAGCTGCGCGACGGCGAGAAAGGGCGCTACCTGGGCAAGGGTGTGCGCCGCGCCGCACAAAACGTGGTCCAGGAGATCTATCCCGCGCTGCTGGG
>DASRQW010000464.1 GCA_035696245.1 Longimicrobiaceae bacterium
TCCGCGGCCAGCTCGATCACCTGCGGCATGCCGGCCAGCCGCTCGCGCCAGTAGGCCAGGTGCCGCTCCAGCGCGTCACCGCGCAGCCAGTCGCGCTCCCACCGCGCGTAGTCGCCGTACTGCACCGGAAGCTCCGGCAGCGGCGACGGGCGCCCCTCGGCCGCGGCGGCGTACAGGGCCGTGACCTCGTCGCGGATCACGTCCAGCGACCATCCGTCGGACACGGCGTGGTGCATCACCAGCACGAGATGGTCGGCGGACGGGTCGATGCGCACCAGCGTCGCCCGCAGCACCGGCCCGGATGCGAGGTCGAACGGCCGCATCACCTCGTCCCGCATCGCCGCGCGGGCCTGCTCCCATGCTGCGGGAGACGGGAGATGGGCGGCGGTGGGGGTGTCGCTGTCGGCGGGGACGCCCCCTCCCAGCTCGCTTAGGCTCGCTACCCTCCCCCGCAAGCGGGAGAGGGTTGGGTGGGCATCTTCGCCCGGCTGCGGCTTCGGATCATCCGAAGGCTCCGCAACACGATCCGTATCGACGATGAAGTCGAGGACGGTGAGGGGGACGGGGGCGGCGGGGTGGACGTGCTGGATGCCGGAGCCGTCGCCTTCGGGCAGGGTGGTGCGCAGGGTTTCGTGGCGCGCGACGAGAGATGCGAGCGCAGCCTCGACCGCGGCGGTGTCGGCGCGCGGGGGGAGCGGGATGGAGGTGTAGAGGTTGTACGCGGGGCTCTCCGGCTCGAGCTGGTGCAGGAGCCAGAGGCGCTGCTGGGCGAAGGAGAGCGGGCCTTCGGCCTCGGCCGGGTAGCGGACGAGGGGCGGCATCTCCGCATCCACCGCTTCGCCGCGCAGGCGTTCCACCGCGGCGGCCAGGCCGGCGACGGTCGGGGAGTCGAAGAGCGCGCGGAGCGGGACTTCCACGCCCAGCACGGAGCGGACGCGGGCGAGGAGCTGGAGCGCGGAGAGCGAGTGGCCGCCCAGGTCGAAGAAGCGGTCGTGCACGCCCACTGCGCCCGCCTTCAGCACCTCGGCCCACACGTCCGCCAGCACCTGCTCGGTGGCGGAGCGCGGCGGCACGTACCCGTCGCGTGCGGCGAAGTCGGCGGCGCGGGGCGTGGGCAGCGAGAGGCGGTCCACCTTGCCGCCGGGCGTGCGCGGCAGCGCGTCGAGGATGACGACGGCGGACGGGACCATGTAGTCGGGCAGATGGCGCCGCGCGTGCTCGCGAAGCTCGGCCGCGTCCGGCTTCTCGTCTCCCGAGCCCACGACGTAGGCGACCAGCGCGGGGCCGGCGGCGGCGGGGCGAACGGCGGCGACGGCGGCTTCGACGCTTGGATGAGCGGAGAGAACGGATTCGACCTCGCCCAGCTCGATGCGGAAGCCGCGCAGCTTCACCTGGTCGTCCGCGCGCCCCAGGAACTCCACCGCGCCGTCCGGGCGATGGCGTGCCAGGTCGCCGGTGCGGTACATCCGCGCGCCGGGAACGGGCGAGTACGGGTCGGGGACGAAGCGCTCGGCGGTGAGGTCAGCGCGTCCCACGTAGCCGCGGGCGAGACCAGGACCGTCCGCGTACAGCTCGCCGGGCGCGCCGGGGGCGACGGGGCGCAGGTCCGCATCCAGCAGGTAGATGCGCGTTCCGTGCACCGGCCGGCCGATGGGCAGCAGCGTCCCGTGCTCATCTCCCGAATACCGCCAGGAGAGGACGTCGATGGACGCCTCGGTCGGGCCGTACAGGTTCACGAGCGTCACGCCCGGCAACCGCGCCGATACCTCGCGCGCAAGGGCAACCGGGTACGCCTCGCCGCCGCAGGAGAGGCGGCGCAGCGCGGTGCAGCGCTCCAGGCCGGGCGTGCCCGCCAGCACCTGGAGCATGGACGGGACGAGCTGGAGCGTGGTGACGCCGTGGCGCGCCATCGCATCCACCATGTACGCCGGGTCCTGGTGCCCGCCGGGCCGCGCGATCACGACCCGCCCGCCCGTCCACAGCGGCAGGAACAGCTCCCACACCGATGCGTCGAAGGTGTACGGCGTCTTGAACAGCACGGCGTCGTCCGCGTCCATCGGGTAGGTGTCGCGCACCCACGCCACGCGGTTGCGGATGCCGCGTTGCGGCACCATCACGCCCTTCGGACGGCCGGTCGACCCGGACGTGTAGATGACGTACGCCAGGTTCGCCGGCCCCGCCCCGCCGTCGCACCGCCCCGCATCTCCCGAATCCTCGCGCTCGGCGTCTTCAATCAGCAGCACGGGACGATCGATGAACGGCAGCGCATCCACCGAACCGGCCTGAGCGAGGACGGCGGCGGG
>DASRQW010000465.1 GCA_035696245.1 Longimicrobiaceae bacterium
TTGCTGCGGATGGCGAGGTTCGCGTACTCCCACCCCGGCTCCGCCTTGGCAAGCTTCTCCGCCACCCGGTCCGCCCCCCCCCGCCCCCCGTTGGGCAGGCGTTCGCTCCGGTCCCCCACCCCCTCCGTAAAGGAATCCCCCAAAGCAACATAAACCCGCCGCCCGTTCCGGTTCGGAAGCAAAGGGTTTACAGGCACGTGGTTACGCTACCGGCCCCAAACGGCCGACAGGGAACAGCGGGGTTAACAAGCACCGCACAGCAGGTGAGCTAACCGCCAGAAGCCCGGCCGCAGCATGTAAGGGAGCGTCCCGGCTAGACCTCAGCCCTCCCCTGCCGCCAGTACCCCATGAACGCCACCTGCTTGCGGTCGATCCCGACGTCCCGCACCAGGTAGCGCCGCAGCTCCTTGATGGCCCCGGCTTCCCCGGCGATCCATGCGTAGAACGGCAGGGCCCCCGCGGGCTTGTCCGGATTCTTGCTGGCGCCGATCGCGGCGCTATCCATCCGGGCCGGCGTCTCCCAGAGGATCTCCTGGTCCACGTTGACGTCCTCGGGCTCGGGCCCGGCGGCGCGCTCAGGGAATTTGATGCCCACCCAGCCGGGGACAGGCACGGCGGCCCGGACCGCCTCCTGCAGCAGCGTGCCGTGCGGACGCGAGCGCCCGATCGCAGCGCCGCGCGCCAGCCAGGTGATCTCGACGTCGGCCTCGGTGTGGAGGTCCTGGAAGTCGCCGGCCTCGGGCACCTCGAGGATGGCGTGGCCGCTCATGTACGGCGGGAGCGCTTCGAGGATCGCGCCGATGGCGGGAACCGCCGTCTCATCCCCGGCAAGCAGCACCCGCTCGGCCATGCCCGGCCGCCACTCGATCCCGGAGTACGTTTGCGCCGTGACGCAGTGGGCGGCCCGGTTGTTGGGCCCGATCAGGGTCAGGGTGTCCCCCGGTTTGGCATTCAGTGCCCAGTTGGCGGCCGGGCCGCCGTTGCCCGTCTCATCGAAATGCCGCACGAAGTCGATGTCGAGCTCCGGGTAGACGGCGTCCAGTCGCTCCTGCCGGACCGTGTAGGTGCGCATGGAGCCTCGGGTGGCCGGGTCCATGGTTAGCCATTCGCGGTACCAGCCGGCCTGCTCCGTGCGGAATTCCGGCAGCGGCACTGCGGTGCCGTCCGCGGCCTGGGACGGGATCATGAGCTTGACCCGCAGGTCCAAGGTGCTGCCGTGCACGCCGAAGCTCCACAGTGAATAGCCGCCGAGGGTGATCCGGCGGAAGTTCGGGCTAAGCTGCTGGACCGCCGTGACCTGGACCGCGAACGCGAGGGTCATGGGTCCGGTGGCGGCCGGCTCTCTTACGCCCGCGGCGGCGCGGGCCGTGCTGTGCGGTGCTGCAGTCATGGGACCAGCTCCAGGGTTGGGATCGAGCCGGCGGGCGCCGACGTGACGGGTTCGGAATGGGCGTGGTGGCGGCCGAGCGGGATGACCAGCGGCGTCCCGGAGACCGGATCCGGTACAACTCGGGAGTCCAGTGCGAACACTTCGCGGACCAGCTCCGCGGTGATCACGTCGCCGGAGGCTCCTTCGGCCACAATCCGGCCGTCCTTCATGGCAATGACGTGGTCCGAGTACCGCGCGGCAAGGTTGAGGTCGTGCAGCACGATCGCCAAGGTGGTGCCGCGCGTGCGGTTCAGATCGGTGATCAGGTCCAGCACCTCGACTTGGTGGGCGAGGTCTAGGTAGGTGGTGGGCTCATCGAGCAGCAGCACCTCCGTTTCCTGCGCCAGCGCCATCGCGATCCACACACGCTGGCGCTGCCCGCCGGAGAGCTCGTCCACGTTCCGAGCGGCAAGCTCAAGCGTTCCGGTCGCCGCCAGCGCCCGCTGGACCGCGAGGTCATGGTGCGAGGAATCGCCCGCGCGCCAGGAGCGGAAGACGCCCTGGTGCGGGTACCGGCCGCGGCCCACTAGGTCCCGCACCGTGATGCCGTCCGGCGCCGTCGGGTGTTGCGGGAGCAGGCCCAGGGTGCGGGCGACCTCGCGGGCGGGGCGGGTGTGAATGTCCTTGCCGTCCAGGGCGACGATTCCGGCGGCGGGCTTGAGCAGCCGGGACAGGCCACGGAGCAGGGTGGACTTACCGCAGGCGTTGGCGCCGACGATCATGGTCACCTTGCCCTCGGGGATGCCGGCGGACAGACCTGCGATGACGGTGCGCTGATCGTATCGAAGGGTCAGGCCGGTGGCGTGCAGAACTGCCATCTCAGGCATCCTTTCGGCGGGACGTGACGAGGAGCCACAGCAGGAACGGGGCGCCCAGCGCGCCGGTGACCACGCCAACCGGAAGCACGGCGCCGCCCAGCAGCAGCGGGGCGATGTTGGCGGCCAAGTAGTCGGCGCCAAGGACGATCAGCATGCCCGCCAGGGCCGACGCCGGAAGGCTGGCCTTGCAGACGAAGCGGCGGGCGACGGGAGCGGCGAGGAAGGCGACGAACGCCACCGGGCCGGCTGCCGCCGTCGCCACCGCCGCGAGCGCGACCGCGGTGGCGACAATGGCAAGGCGCGTGGGACCGGCCCTGATGCCCAGGGCCGCGGCGGCGTCGTCACCGAGTTCGAGGATGCGCAGCGGGCCGGCGAGGACCACGACGGCCGGAACTAGCACGACGAGGGCGAGGCCGAGCACCGATGCCCGGTCCCAACTGGCGGAGTTGAGCGAGCCGTTGAGCCAGATGAGGGCGTCGGCGGCGGTGCGGATATCCGCGCGCGTCATGAGGAAGCTGACGACGGCGTGCAGTGCCGCGGCGATGCCGACCCCTGCCAGGATCAGCCGGCTGCCCGCGGCGTCGCCCCGGCCGCTTCCCGAGCCAGCGGAACCGCCGCGGGAAAGGGCGTAGATGACGGCGGCGACACCCAGGGCGCCGGCGAGGGCGGCGCCGGACACCGCGGCTCCGGTGGCCCCGAAAATAACGATGGCGGTGACGGCGGCGGCGCTGGCGCCGTAGCTGATGCCGATCACATCCGGGCTGGCCAGGGGGTTGCGCAGCATGGTCTGGAACAGTCCGCCGGACAGCCCGAAGGCGGCCCCGGTCAGGGTCCCGACGACGGCGCGCGGCAGCTTGCTTTCCATCACGATGAAGCTCGCGCCGGGGATCTTCGGCCCGCCGGCGAAGTGGGCCGCGAGGATCTTGAAGAAGTCGGGAACGGTGACGGTGTAGCTGCCCAGCAGCACGCTGGCCGCGAAAAGGACCACAACGGCGAGGGCCAGAACGGCGGTCCGGTTGCGGACCGCGCGGAGGACGGACGCGCGAACGGGCACTTGGCGCCCGGTTTTCGCTGCAATGGGGGCCTGAAGTGTCCGCTCGCGCAGGGGGGAGCTCATAGTCCGGCTCCCTTGGCGCGGCGGACGAGACACACGAACACCGGCGCGCCAATAAGCGCCGTCATGATGCCGGCAGGGACTTCGCCGGGCGGCAGGATGACGCGCCCGATCACGTCGGCGGCCAGCAGCAGCGCCGGCGCCAGGACCATCGAGAGCGGCAGGATCGAGCGATAGTCCGGGCCGGCCAGGAAACGGACGGCATGCGGGACCACGAGGCCCACGAAGCCGATGGGCCCCGCGAGGGCGGTCGCCGAGCCGCACAGCAGGACAATGCCCAGCGCCGTGGTCCCGCGGGCCAGGCCCACGCGCTGGCCGAGGCCCCGGGCGATGTCGTCGCCGAGGGAGAGGCCGTTGAGGGTCCGGCCCGCGGCCAGCACAATCACCGCGCCGAGGGCCAGGAACGGCAGGCCCGGCAGCACCACGGACCAGTCGCGGCCCGCGATGCCGCCGAGCTGCCAGAAGCGGAAGCGGTCCAGGGTGTCCTGGCTGGAGACGAGGATGACGTTCATGAGTGAGTACAGTCCGGCGCTCAGGGCGGCACCGGCGAGGGCGAGCTTCACCGGCGTCGCGCCGTCCCGGCCGAGTGAGGCGATCAGGTAGACGACGGCGGCGGCCGCAGCGGCGCCGGCGAAGGCGAACCAGATGTACCCGGCGAGCGAGGAAACGCCGAAGACGTAGATTCCGGTGACCACCGCCAGCGCGGCGCCGGCGTTGACGCCGATGATGCCCGGATCGGCGAGGGGGTTGCGCGCCACGCCCTGCATGGCGGCGCCGGCCAGGCCGAGCGCGCCGCCGGCGAGCAGCCCGAGGACGGTGCGAGGGATGCGGGCGTGGATGACGGCGTGGTCGCCGTTGGCCGGGTCGAACTGCGTCAGCGCCTGCCAGACGGTGCCGAGGGCCACCCCCCTCGCCCCGACGGCCAGTGATGTTGCCGTCACCAGAAGCAGCACGACGGCGGCGGCCGCCAGCCAGGCCGCCTGCTTGCCCCCGGCCGGGGCGCGCCGGACGCTTGAATTCCGGAGGGGGCTGGCCGGATGTTCCCGGGCTTCCGGGGAGGGCGGGGGGCGGCGGGCGGCGCCGGTGGCCGCCGTCGTCGTGCCTGGACTCATGGTCGGTGCCTACTTCGCTGCTTTATCCGCCGCGCTGGCAAGCAGCGGCAGGAAGGCGTCCAGAGACCACGGCAGGCTCAGCGGGGAAGCGGCGGAGATGGCCAGCGTCAGGGTGTTGTCTGAATCCGCCACGAGGGCACCGTTCTTGACGGCGGGAATCTGGGCCATGAGCGGGTCGGCCTGGACTGCCTGGGCCGCGGCGTCGTCGGCGACCCAGGTCACGAAGATGTCGGATTCAAGCTCGTTGGCCTTCTCCGCGGACCACGGAATGTAGAACTCACTCGATCCCTTGGAGTTCTCCTCAACCACGGGGGCCAGCTTCATGCCGATCGAGTTGAGGAAACGGGGGCGGTTGTCGTTGGCGGTGTACAGGCCGATCTGCTCTGTCGCAGCAGGATCCAGGTTGCCGTAAATGTAGGACTTGCCAGCGAGTTGCGGGTACTGGGAGACCTTCTCGGTGATGGTGGCCTCGGTGTCTTCGACGAGCTTCTTGGCCTCCGCTTCCTTGCCCAGGGCCTGGCCGATGATCCTGGTCGAGTCCTGCCAGTTGGTGCCGTAAGCCACCCCGGGCTGAGCCACGACCGGGGCGATCTCGCTGAGCTTTTTGTAGTCCTCATCCGTGAGGCCGGAGTAGGCGCCGAGGATGACGTCCGGGTTGAGCTTGGCGATTTCAGTGAAATTAACGCCGTCCGCCTCGGAGAACTGGACCGGGGCCTTGTCCGAACCGAAGCCGGCGCCCAGCGCCTCGAGCGCGGCGTCCTTCCACGGGGTGGAACCCTGCGCGTTGCCGCCCCACGCGTTCTTGGGGACGCCCACCGGGACGACGCCCAGGGCAATCGCGACGTCGTCGTTGACCCAGGACACGGTGACGACGCGCTGGGGCTGGGACTCGATGGTGGTCTCGCCAAAGACGTGCTTGATGGTCACGGGGAAGGCGGAGCTTTGCGACTGGCTGGTGTTGTCGGCAGCGCCGGAGGCAGCAGGGCCTGTGGAGCAGCCCGCCAGCGCAAGTGCGACGGCGGCCAGGACGGCCACCGTTTTCCCGGAGGTGCGCAGGAAGCCGCGTCTGGGCAGGGTGCACGGTGTGAGGCTCGGGGCAGGGAGAGGCATGGAATTCCTTAGGTCAACGATCTGAACCCAAGTAAGGCTAGCCTATCCTTCTATGAATTAAGCAAGCATTCCGTCACGTAATTGTCACGATGCGGCGTCGTGACCGGATCGAGCGGCTGGCGGGCCGCCGCTTGAGCTTGCCGGAGCCCCGCTCCGACAAGCTCAAGCAGCGCCGGTCAGCGGTAGGACATGGTCAGCAGCAACTCTTTGAGGGCGTCACCCTCGTCGCTGACCAGCCACGACTTCGCCGCCTCGTCGCTGGCAAAAGGATTCTCGATGAACTTGACGTCGGCGACCAGCACTCCGTCTCCCACCCGGATGATCCCATCGATCCGCGAGTCGTCCCCCGCAGTCGGTTCCCCCGCCGTCAGGTGCATGCGGTACGTGGTGATATCCCCCGCTCGGTCCACGTAGAACGAATAGTGGGCGGCAAGAGCAGGCTGCTGCGCGAGGCCGGGGACGGGTTCGGACTCGAAGACTGTCCTGGTTACCGGATGGGTCACCCCGTCGGCGGCCTGCCCCGCGTACACGGTGGCCTGCTTGGTGCCACTGGCATCGAAGACGGTCGCCGAACGCGAGGCGGAAGGCGCATCCGCCGGGTACTCAAAGGACAGGCGCCCATCCGGGATCGTGTACTTGTTGAGGGCGGCAGCGGCGGGAGCGGACGACGGCGTTTCGGCGCCGGCCGCCGTCGAGCTCGTCGCCGCCGGGGCGGGGGCGGCGGGCAGGCGAGACGCTCGTGACATCTGCCGGGATCGTCGGGCTCGTGACGGCGGCCAAAGCCGGGATCAGCGGAGCACGATGTCCACGGGGTTCGCCTCGGACCGCCATTGGCCCCCGGACCCGGCCTGCGGCGCGATCACCGGGGCCGTCAGCACGCCCGAGCGGTTGGTGCGCTTGTCCCGCAGGATCTCGGTGACGGAGCCGAGGTGCCGGGACAGGTCGATCACGTTTTCGGGCGCGGCCAGCAGCAGCTGGAACCCGAACTCGTG
>DASRQW010000466.1 GCA_035696245.1 Longimicrobiaceae bacterium
TTTTGGGGGGGTGGGGCGGGGGGTGGGGCCCCTCGCCGCAGCAAACCATCTCCAGCACCGGGCACCTAGCAACGAAAGCGGCCGGGGAAACCATCTCCCCGGCCGCTTTCGTCTTCTCGCCGAATCCGCTCAGTCGTGGCCCTTGCCGTTCCCGTTCCCGTTGCCGGAATAGGCGTCGGCGGGGACACGGCTGCCGTAGGAGCCGTAGCTGCCGTAGGCGCCGTAGCCGTAGTGCTTGCCGCTGCCCTCTACGTCCACGTCGTTCAGCACCACGCCCGCCACCGGCGCGCGCACCTGGAAGAGCTGCGCGGAAGCGTGCTGGAGCGCGCGCTTGTCGGTGACGCCGGTGCGGGCGACGAGCACCGTGCCGTCGGCCACGCGGGCGAGCAGGACGGCGTCGGTGACCAGGTTCAGCGGGGGTGCGTCGAAGATCACCGTGTCGTACCGCTCGCGCAGCTCGGCCAGCATCTTCCGGAACGCGTCGGAAGAGAGCAGCTCGGCGGGCTGCGGCGGGAATGCGCCCGAGGGCATGAAGTCGATGGAGGTCCCCCCGGCCGAGGTGAGGGTGCGCACCGCCTCGTCCAGCGTGGCGCGCCCGATGAGCACGTGCGTGAGCCCCGGCTCCTGCGGCGTGTCGAGCAGGTGGTGCAGCGTGCCGCGGCGCAGGTCGGCGTCCACCAGCAGCGTGCGCGAGCCCTGCTGGGCGAGCGTGACGGCCAGGTTGCCCGACGTGGTGCTCTTGCCCTCGCCCGGCATGGCGCTGGTCACCACCAGCAGCTGCGGGGCCCGCCCCGCGCCCGTGAAGGCGATGTTGGTGCGCAACGCGCGGTACGCTTCCGACGCGGGGCTGTTGGGGCTGGAGCGCGCGACCAATTGGCCGACGCCCGAGGGCAGCGCCCGCGCCGCCCGGCCGTTGCCGTTGGACGGCAGCGCCGCCGCGGCGTGCTGGAAGCGCGGGATGACGCCCAGGATGGGCCGGCCGCGCGTGGCGAGGCGGGCGTCGTCCTGCGTGCGCACCTTGGTGTCCAGCGCCTCGCGGCCGAACGCGGCGGCCACGCCCGCCGCCAGGCCCAGCAGCAGCCCCAGCACGCCGTTGCGCAGCGGCCGCGGGCTGATGGGCCGCTCGGGCACCAGCGCGCTGTCCAGCACGCGGATGTTGGCCGGGTCCGACGCCTCCTGGATCTCGGCCTCCTTGAGGCGCGTCTGGAGCAGCGTGTACAGGTCGCCGAGCAGCGTCTGCTGGCGGGACAGGCGTGCGAAGCCCACCTCGCGTTGCGGCAGCGCGGCGCCCTGCACGCCGAACTGCGACATGTTGGCGTCGGCGCTGGCGAGCTGCGAGTCGAGCGCGGCCAGGTAGTCGCGCGCCGTCTGGTACAGCCCCAGCTCGATCTCCTGCACGCGGGAGTCGATGCGCTGCACGTCGGGGTTGGCCGCGGTGCGCTGCACGAGCAGGGTGCTGCGCTGGTTCTCCAGCTCGTTGAGCGACTGGAGCATGTCCTGCACGGCCTTGTTCGAGAAGAACACCGGGTACGAGGCGAGCTGCCTGTACGGCGACTGCTCGCCCGGCCCGCGCGGGCCCGCGTGGGCCACGCGGTCCAGCAGCTGGGCCAGCGACTGGCGCTCGGCGCGCAGCTCGTCGCGGCGGGCCTGTAGCTCGGCCATGCGCTTGACCTGCTCGGTGGCCTCGTCCTTGGGGCTCAGCACCTGGTTCTGCTCGCGGAACGACTTGAGCTGGTCCTCGGCGCTGTGCAGCTCGTCCTGGTAGCTGCCCACCTGCGCCCGCAGGAACTCTACGGTGCTGCGCGACTCGGCCTTGCTGGCGAGCGCCTGGTAACGGATGAACTTGGCCGCCGCCACGTTCGGCACGTCCGACGCGAGCCGCCGGTCCGAGTCGTGGTAGCGGATGCCCAGCACCTGCGCCTTGGGGTCCGGGCGGTACACCGTCGTGGCGGCGCGCAGCGTGTCGACCGCGGCGCGGAACTCGCGCACCACGAAACGGATGCGCTCCGGCTGCTTCGCGCGCATGCCGGGCGCGATGGCGAGCGTGGCGCCGCCGGCCTGGAACGGCTGGCCGATGCGTACCAAGCCGGGCAGGCCCGCCGCGGGCGTCGTGCCCTCGGCCTCCACGCGGTAGGCGGCCTCGCCCGTGCGCGTGAGCAGGTAGGCGCCGCGGCGCGCGTCGCGCGGCACGGTGAGCAGGCGCAGGACCTCGTCGCGGGGGCGGGCGGGCTCCATGAGGCGCACCGACAGGTCCAGCGAGTCCACCACCTGCTCGGCGATCTGGCGGCTGCGCAGCACCAGCATCTCCGTCTCCAGCTTGCCCTGCCCGCCGCCGCCCGAGGGCACCAGGTCGGCCAGCGGGTTCTTGGCGCCCCCGTCGTCCGAGATGCTGAGGGTTGCCTCGGCCTCGTAGACGGGCATGGCGCGCAGGGCCATCAGCACGGACACGGCGAGCACGGCGGCGGTGCAGGCGGCCACCAGCCACCGGTTGCGCATGACCGTAGTCCAGATCGCCGACAGGTTCAGGTCCGGCTCGTCCGCTTCGTCGTTCGCGCGGGGGCGCACCTCTAGGTCAGCCATTCAACGTCGTCTTCGGTAGAATGAGGGAGCGGCGCAGGCGTCCCGGTCCTTTGCGGGAGCCGGGGCCGGCGCCGTGCTCGGGCGGGCGGGCTAACGCGCCGCCCGTCGCGTCAGCGCCGTACGAGGGCGATGACGATGCTCGTGACCGAGATGAGGCTGCTGATCACGAATGCGCTGTTGCGCGAGAACCAGCTCTTCTGCGGCACCACGATCTGGTCGCCGCTGCGCACGTCGGCCTCGCTGATGGTCTGCGAGATCGACGGGCGGTTCACCAGCACGCTGCCGTTGCGGAAGATCCTCACGCCGGTGAGCGTGCCGTTCTGGGTGGCGCCGCCGGCCAGGCCCACCGCCTCGGCCAGGCTCACCGTGGGGTCGATCACGTACAGGCCCGGCTTGAGCACCTCGCCCAGCACGTTCACGCGCCGCATGGGCGTGATGGTGATGGACGGGTTGCGGAGCTGTGCGCGGTACGCCTCCAGCAGCGACGCGCGCAGCTGCGGGATGGTCATCTCGGTCACCTTCACGTCGCCCAGCAGCGGGAAGGTCGCGCTGCCGTTCTCGTCCACCAGGAAGCTCCCGCTCAGGTCCTTCTCGCGCCAGATGTCGATCTTGATCACGTCGCCGGGCCGCAGGCCGGGCTGCTGCGCGGCCGCGGCTTCGGAGATGTGCATCGACGCCGAGTCGCCCTGGGCGCTCAGCGCCCCGGCGGAAAGAAGCAGCAGGCCGCACGCGGCCAGCACACGAAGTCGGGTCATGGCTCCAAGGTGTGGGGCCGCCGGAAGATGGGCCGGCAGGCCTGTATCATAGCCGTTCGCACGGAAGGCCTCAAGCACGCGGAAGGGTCAGCACGTCCACTCCGGCAAGCTCCGCGCCGCGCAAGCGCCGCCCGGTCGTCCCGTGCGGCTCAGACGGCCGAAGTCCGCCTGCCGTCACACGTTCGGCCCGCCCCAACGGCGGGTGCGGAAGATGCGCGGCATCTCCCGTCTACCGGAGCGACGGCGTACCCTTCCGCCTCCGCCGGGGGTCCAAGCGCGCCGCAGGCGGTTCGGCGATGGGTAGATGATGAGCATCCGCCTGTCATCGGCCGATCTGGGAGTCCATCATCATCGGCCGCCGCACCTGTAGACGCCGAGCCGCACATCAACCGGTCCGACACCGGGTTCGTCGATCAGGTTGCCGCCGCCGCACATCTACCGATCCGGCCCAAAGTCTCCGCCGATTCCGATCATCCCACGTCGTTCATCCTCCGAGCCGTTCATCTGGCGAGCCCGCCTTCAACTGTTCATCCGCCGAGTCTGTCATGGGCACGGGGGATGAGCAGATGCGCGCGGCGGCGTTCAGGCGCGGTAGGCGGGGAAGAAGCCGGGGCGGGGCTGCCAGCCGGGCTCGGCGGCGGCGCGGGCGCGGACAAGGGCCTCGTACGCGTCCGGGCGCAGCACGCGCGTGCCCGCGAAGAACGGCACGGCTCCGTGCGGCGCGAAGGCCAGCTTGTAGCGGTAGATGCCGTCGTCCGGCTCGTAGCCGCCGCCCAGCACGAAGCGCCGCTTCCTCTGTGCCTTTGCCCACGCGATGATCTCGTGCTTGAGCAGGTCGTTGGGGCGCAGCGCGAAGAAGCGGCTGTCGGTGCCGCCCAGGAACGAGTACACGTTCTCTTCCGACACCAGCACCAGCTCGGTGGAGATCACCTCGCCCTCGTGCAGGGCGTGGAGGTAGCAGTGCTGCCCCGGCAGGTCCGCGCCGATGCGCTCGAAGAAGCCGCGCCCGAAGTAGTAGCCGCCGCCTGCCTCCCGCCTGTCCATCGTCTCGTTGTAGATGCGGAGGAAGTCGTCCAGCCGCTCGCCCGCGGGGTCCACGACGACGGTGACGCCGCTGCGGCGCGCCTTGTTGACGTTCTTCCGCACCTTGTGCTCGAAGTCCATCCACAGCTCGTCCATCTCCATATCCAGACTGCGAGCGACGTTGAGCTGCTTCTGCTCGCGATCGCCGGGATACGGCAGATCCAGAGCGTCGCCGTGCGCGAGCGGGAATCGGATGAACTCCGAGACGGCGCCCTCGCCCGCGGCCCACTCGTCCAGCCCGCGCCAGAAGTCCGCCGCGGCCTCCGCGCCCGTTCCCCACGCGTGCGGCCCGCCGTAGCCGTACGGGCTGACGAGGTCGCACGCGGCTCCCTGTGCCCCCGGCATCGCCGAGACGTCGCGGGCGATGAAGGGATGGACGATGCCGCCGCCGGGCACGCGCAGCACCGCGCACATCGCGCGGTCGCCCGGCGCGGCGTACAGGCTCACGTAGCCCGGGTGCGCGAAGACCTCGCGGGCGGGCCACTCGGTCCATGCCGCCAGCCACTCCCCGCGCTGCTCCGGGTCCGCCGCGTCGAGCACCCGCACGTCCACGGCGCAGCTCAGCATGCGATCTCGGTGGCGCGGGGGCGGCGCACGGCCTCGGCGAGGGCGTCCACCATGGCGCGCAGGTCGGCCGGGGCAGCGTCGTGGTGCACGGGCAGGTTCATCACCCGCCGCGCCAGCCAGTGCGACGCCGGGAAGCGCTCGCGCGGCAGCCGGTCGATGAGCGTGTGGTACAGGCTCACCACGCCGAAGCCTGCGTCGTTCAGCTCGAAGTACACCTCGTCGCGCGGGGCGCGGGAGATGACCACCGGCAGCGTCTGCAGCACGGTGCCGGGCTCCACCGACGGCCACAGCGGGTCCACCTCGCCCGCCAGCGGGCGCAGGAGGTCCATGAGCAGGGCGGAGTTCTCCTGCCGCCGATCGGCCATGCGCTTCAGGTCGAAGTCCCACGGGTGGGGCCCGCCGTCCACCTCCACCGGCCCGGGCGGCGGCTCGCAGCAGCCCTCGGAGAGCAGCAGGGTGCCGCCGGTGGGCACGGGCAGCATCTTGTGGAGCGAGAAGATGGAAGCGTCGCCCAGCCGCCCGCAGATGCCGCCGATGAGGTCGCTGAGCAGCGCGTGCGCCTCGTCCTCCAGCACCAGCGCGCCGTGCTCGCGCGCCATCCGCACCGCCTCGCGGTACGACGGGTCCACCCGGCCGAAGTAGTGGATGATCACGAAGACGCGCACGCGGCCCGAGCGGAAGCACCGCTCCAGCGAGTCGAGGTCGATGTCCAGCCGCTCGTCCATGTGGTAGAAGAGCGGCGACAGGCCCAGCTCCGCCACGGGGTCGAAGACGCCCGAGCCCTCGCGCGGCGACCACCCGATGTACGCGGGCAGCAGCACGTGCTCGCCGGGCCCGGGCGCGGCGGCCTGGAGGAAGGCGCGGAAGGCGGCGCGCGCCGACGGGTACGGCAGCGAGCGGCGCAGGAGGTGCCGGTCCGAGGTCGCGAGCTTGCCGATCTTCATCGCGCGCCTTCGCCGGCCGAGACGGTGGCGCGCGCCTCGAGGGCGGCGGTGAGCGCCTCGAT
>DASRQW010000467.1 GCA_035696245.1 Longimicrobiaceae bacterium
GGCGCCGCCGGTCACGTGCGCTTCGCTGCGGGAGTGGCGCTCGGCCCACGCCTCCAGCGCGGTCCCGAACTGCTTCCACATGGCGCCCAGGCGCTCGCCGTAGCTGCCGAAGAACGCGCCGCCGCCCGCGCGCCCCACGCCCAGCCGCGCGACCAGGCTGCGCGAGATGATCGCCCCACCGAGCGTGGCGCCCTCCAGCACGTACAGCCCCCCCAGCGCGCGGGGCACGTCGTCCAGCGCGGGCGGGCGGGGACATGCCGGCAGAGCGGCGATCTGCACCTGCGAGAGCCCTAGCGCGGCAAGGTCCGCGTCCAGCAGCGGCAGCTTGCGGCGCACTTCGGCGTCCAGGGCCAGCGCGCCCCACGCGTCCATCGCGCACAGGCGCTCCTCCACGGGCAGGTAGAAGCCGCGGAAGCGGGCCAGCAGCGCGCGGTAGCCGGGGAGTGTGAGGCCGGGGTCCATCACGCCGGCGTGGGCTTCCACGCGCTCGTGGTGCTCCCGGGTCTGCTCTTTCAGTGCGGCAAGGATCGTCACGCCGGAGAAATCGGAGGGCGGTACGCAAGGACCACACCCGTCGCGGGGCGGCCGTTCGGTCGGGATCGAGCCCTTCTGCCACTCCCGCGCCACGCGCGCCGAGCAACGCGCAGCGGCCTACGCCGAGTACGGATCCGAGCCGCGCATCCACACGATCTCGCCGGCATCTCACGCCCGCTGCCCGCCGATGGAAGATGCCGCGCATCAGTCGACTGGCGTTGGGAAGATGCGCAGATTCTCATCCGCCGCCCTGCCTCCGCGGACGTGTGCTCCACCGCGAGGGGATCGTAGATGCGGATCTCCCGCTCTGGCCTGGTGGGCTTCGGGAGATGCACGGCCTCGCATCCTTCAACCCCGCGCCGATACGTGCCGCCCCAGGCGATTCGGCGGATGTGCGGCGGACTACGGTTTCTTCCGCTCCGGTGCGGAGGGATTGCGGAAGCGTTCCAGGCTGATGCGCTCGGCTTCGAGCAGCGACGCGCGGAGCAGCTCCACGGCGTCGGAGACGACCAAGCCGGGGGCGACGGCGGCGGCGCGGCGGACGGCACTCTCCACCTCGGCGCGCAGGATGTCGTACTCGCGCTCCAGCGCCCGCTCGGTCCAGCCCAGCCGCCGCCGCGCCGCCCCGTGCAGATCGGCGATGGTGCGCTGGATGGCGCCGCCGTCGCGCATCAGGTCGCGCGGGTCGTGCGACTCCTCGCGGATCACCAGCTCCTGCGCGATGTCGCTGAGTATGGTGACCATGTGGTCTTCCAGCTCGGCCTGGCCCAGGCCGCGGGCCATGGGCGTGCCGGGGTCCGCGCGGAGCCGGTCGGCGTAGGTGCGCACCACCGCCGCGACGCCGCCGGTCTGCAGCAGCGTGCCGATCACCGCCAGCCGCGAGCCTTCCGCCGGCTGCACGTCGGCCGCGGCGGCGGGCGGCTCGGCCGCGGGCAGCCACAGCGTGAACGCCGACCCCTTTCCCAGCGAGCTACGCACGGTGATGTCGCCGCCCATGAGCCGCGCCAGCTGCCGGCTGATGGCCAGGCCCAGCCCGGTGCCGC
>DASRQW010000468.1 GCA_035696245.1 Longimicrobiaceae bacterium
GCGGCAGGTTCTGCTTGGGCGCCAGGCCCTTGCTCATGCGGTAGAACATCAGCTCTTCGGCGATGTGGCTTAGGCCCTCGTTGAGCCAGCCCACCTCGAGCGCGGACGCGTTGGTCACGTAGGCGCGACGGAAGGCATTGATCATGTGCTGGAACTCGTGCCCCATCGTCCCGACGCTGTTGAAGCTGCCCGTGCGGAAGCTCGACACCGTGCGCACGTTGCTGTTCACCGCGCCGCTCGGGTCGGGCACCAGCATGTAGAACATCTCGCCCATGTTGCTGTTCGTGCAGCCCGTGCTGGGATCGTTGCTGAACAGGTCCTTCGAGGCGAAGAAGCCCAGCGTGACCTGCGACGAGGCCGGCGGCGAGAGCTCGTTGACGGCACGGGTGAAGAACGCGACCACGTGGCCGTTCCCGTCCTCGTCGGTGATCGCGCCGAAGTTGGCGGTATCCACCGGCCACGCGATGCTGTCGAACTCCAGCGCGATGCTGTCGTACTGCGCGGTGGTGAAGCCGCCCGCGGGGTTCATCGTGTCCGCCACGATGATCATGTGCGGGCTGACCGAGCGCACCATGCCGGTGCGGACGCTGGCAGTGCCGCTGCACGAGCTGTTCGTGTTCAGGTCCATCAGCGTGCCCACCGCGGGCGTGCCGGCGGTCAGCACGCGCCGCGAGCCCGAGCCCGTGCGGTAGTAGCGGGCCGCGTTCCCCGTCTGCCCGGCCGCGATGCGCGACGAGCGGCTGCCCATCAGCGCCCCGATCTTGCCCGCGTCCTTCTCCAGGATCGCCACGTCGCCGCCGTCGACCACCTGGTCGAACGAGGTGGACATGGCGCCGGAGAGGCCCAGCCGCGCGCTCGTGCCCGGCAGGAGGTTCGGCGAGGGGGGACCGGTCACCGCCTGGATGCCGCTCGCCGTCAGCGTGAGCGACAGCGCGCCGCTGGTCGAAAGGTTGATGGGCATGTAGGTGTACTCGGCCGCGCCGCCGGCGCCGCCGCCCAGGCAGACGTTGGCCGCGCCCGGCATGGTCGCCGTGTACACGCCGCCCACCGACAGGTTGGGGCAGACCCCGATGGTGGCGGTGCCCGATACCGAGCCCGCCGTGGCGGTGATCTGCGCCGTTCCCGGAGCCACCGCGGTGATGTTGCCCGAGGCGTCCACCGTGGCCACCGCGGGGTTCGACGTGCCCCACGTGATCGGCTGGTTCGTGGGCGTGCCCGCGAACGAGCGCGTGATGCCGGTGATGGTCTGCGATCCGCCCGCCAGCACGAACGGCGCCGTCGACACGTCGACGTAGCCGTTGGGGAAGCGCACCTCGGCGGCCACGTAGACCTTGAAGGTGAACGTGGTCACCGTCGGGTCGACGTTGAAGATCCAGTGCTTGGCCGAAGACGTCTCGGTGTTCGACAGGATGCCGTCGGCGCCCAGCTGGGTGCCCACGTACTGGTAGAACGACTGCGCCGCCGCTGTGAACGTGCCCACCCCGTCGGCGTTGGACACCGAGGCCGAGCCGCTGCCGGTGGCTACCGTGGGCTCCTGCGCGAAGAAGACGCGCACGCCGTTGGGGTCGGCCGTGGTGCCGTCGGTGGTGGCCAGCGCCTGCGGGATCAGGTTCTGGACCGTGACGTCGAACTCGAATGCGTGGTTGCCCGCCGTGTCGTAGGCGATGTTGGACGAGGTCAGCTTCACCAGCTGGTTCTGCCCGCCAACGACCACGTAGCCGCGCACCGCCGCCGGCAGAGCCGCCTCGCCGCAGGCGACCGTGTGGGCCGCCACGCTGACGCGGCACTCCATGCTCGCGAGCACCGCGCCGCCGCCGCCGGATGCGGGCGGCTGCGTGACCGACACCGGATCGCCGCGGTCGCCGCAGGCCGCGAGGGCCAAGGCGCACAGCAGGGTGCCCGCGCGGGCGGCGCGGGAACGCATGAGTTCCATGGGAGCATCCGTGAGAAGAGGTGGAGACGGCTGCCGAGCGGCTGCCGGTACAGCAGAGGACGGGCGATGATGGTGCAATCTGTAGCAGCTGTCCGCTAATGTCAACGGGCGTTTACCGATGCGGAGGGTCACCGGCGTCCGCCTTTGCCGCCGTGACGCGCAACGGGAGCGGTGCAGCTAAAGCCTTTCTCCGCAAACCGATGCGTACACTGCGGCCTCCGTGCGACATTGCATGGGTGCCCATCCACCGAGTCTTTGGCGTCCTGGTGTCGCGAATGCGGCACGGGATGAGCCCGAAGCGGCGGTCGGCCATCTCCCCGTCTTCCGCGCCGTACGTCGAGTAGGGGCCCTCCAGGTCTGGAAGGCCCCCTGCCGTGCTCATCCTCCGCGCGCTCATCCTCCGACAGCCGGCCGGGCGGATCTTCCTGATCGGCCGGCGTTCACCCGGCGGAGCTACCGAATGCCGGAGAGCTCCAGCACCGCGGCCGAGCGCGCCGTCTCACTTCGTGCGGATCACGACGACGGCGAGGCCCGGGCCCGGCACGGTGTTGCTGAGCCCTGCGAACGCGGACGCGGCGACGCCCATCCGCACGTAGCCCGCGCCGCCCCCGCCCGCGACCGTGAACGCCTGCGCCACGCCGTTGGCCGCGTCGCGCTTGCCCAGCGGATACACGGCCGCGCCGCCGCCGTAGCTGAGCCCGCCGGGGCCGTAGATGGAGCGGAAGTTCCAGCTCGGCTGCCGGTGCTGCGCCGCCACGCCGGGCACCGCGTCGTCGGCGTACATCGCCACGGCCCAGTCGCGGAACCAGGGGCGCGGGTCGGTGCCCAGGCGGTTCGCCAGGTTGGTGAAGCCCGTGTCGGGCGAGAACGCCAGCGACGACCAGAAGGCGCTCTCCGGCGTGCCCTTCCGGTCCACCGCGTAGCGCAGGAAGCTCCACGAGGCGCCGCGGATGGCCAGGTTGTCGGCGTTCCGGAACGGGCCCGCCGTGTCCGGCCGCAGCAGCCACTGCCGCAGCCGGCCGAAGTTGGCCTCCTCGAACTCGAAGAAGCGGTCGATCTGCGCCTGGCTGGCCGTGACCTTCGCCAGGTCGATGTTCTCGCCAGGGGTGTGGCCCGTCGCCGCGTAGTAGACCTCCTCCTCGGCGACGTGGCTCATCCCCTCGTTCAGCCACACCTGCTCCAGCGGGAACGGCCCGCCCGCGCCGTACAGGCGGCGCGAGGCGTTGATCAGGTGCTGGAACTCGTGCCCCAGCGTGCCGATGGTCACCGACCTCACGAACGCCGCCGAGCGGACGTTGCCGTGCGAGCCCGCGGGGTCCGGCGCCAGCATGTAGAACATCTCGCCCTGGTTGCTCCCCGCGCACGACGCGGTGCCGAACAGGTCGCGCGAGTAGAAGAAGCCGCCCACGTACGAGCCGGAGCCCGCGGGCGTGAGGTCGTTCACCGACGCCGTGTACAGCGCGATCATGCGGCCGTTGGCGTCGATGTCGAACGGCGTGCCGAAGTTGCCCGCCACCGCCGGGTACGCCAGCGAGTCGAAGGCCGATGCGATGCTGTCGTACTGCGCGGTGGTGAAGCCGCCGGCCGGGTTGGAGTTGTCCTCCATCACGATGACGTGCGTGCCCACCGCCTTCACCGTTGACGCCCGGATGTCGGTCGGCGTGCAGAAGCCCTGGCCCACGTTCAGGTTCATGACCGTGCCGACGGACGGGACGCCGGGCACGATGTTGCGCCGCGCGCCGCCGGTGCGGACCAGCGCGTCGCGCAGCGAGCCGGTCACCGCCAGCCGCCGGCCCAGCATCTCCGCATGGAACGCCTCGTCCGGCACCGGCCCGTCGGGCACGCGCAGGCCGCCGAGCTGGCCGCCCGGCAGCCGGTTCGGGGACGGGGGGCCGGAGACGGGGACGATCCCCGCACCCGTGACCGAGAAGGCCGAGTTCGCCGCCGTGAGGTTCACCGGCACCACGGTGTACTCCGCCGCCGCCGCGCCCGTGCCGATGCATGTGGTCGCCGAAGCCGCCACGTACACCCCGCCCACCGCCAGGTTGGGGCACACGGCCACCGCGGCGGTGCCCGAGCGAGCGCCCGCCGTGGCCGTGATCGTAGCCGTGCCGGGGGAGAGCGCGGTCAGGTGCCCGGCGGCGTCAACCGTGGCGATGGAGGAGTCCGGCGTGCTCCAGGTGACCGTCTGCCCGCTCAGCGTGTTGCCCGTGGCGGTGCGCACCGTGGCCGCCAGCGAAAGGCTGCCGCCCGCCAGCACCGTGTCGGCCGGCGGGGTGACGTCCACGAACCCGTTGGGGAAAGGCACCTCGGCCACCACATAGACCTGGAAGGTGAAGGTGAGGACCGTGGGGTCCACCGTCAGGCTCCACGTCTTCGCCCCGCTCGTCTCGTTGCTGGAGAGGACGCCGTCGCCGCCCAGGAGCGCGCCCGAGTAGGTGAAGAAGGGCTGGTTGGCGCCGGTGAACGCCCCCGTACCGTCCGCGTTGCCCACCGCGGCGCTCCCGGTGCCGCTGGTCACGCTGGGCCCACTGTGGAAGATCACGCGCACGCCCTGGGCGTCCGGCGTGGTCCCGTTAGCCGTGCCCATTGGCTGGGGGATCAGGTTCTGCACCGTCACGTCGGTGGTGAAGGCGTGCGACACCGCGTTGTAGGCCGTATTCGTCGACGTGAGCTGGACGTACGAGCCCTGGTTCCCCACGATGATGAAGCCGCGCACCCCCTGCGGCATCGACGCCTGCCCGCACGCCACCTTGCCGGCGCGCACGTCCGCGGTGCAGGTCACCACGGCCAGGAGCGCGGGGTCGTGGGGCGCCACGGGAGGCGCGGACACCGGGTCGCCGCGGTCCGCGCAGGCGCCGAGGGCCACGGCCAGCGCCAGGACGGACACACGCCCGGCACGGATGGGGAAGATGGAGTTTCGCATAGATCTGCCCGCGGGGGGATCGCACGGCGGGAGCCGGGCGCTGGCCGGAGAGCGGCCGGAAGCAGCAGAACAAGTTCCATCCGCGCACCCGCCCGCGTCAAGCAAACCGTTGGCGTCTTTGCGAAGTGGAGTGCGCCCGAACGTCGCAGGCAGGCCGGTCGATCGAAGAGTCGAGGCGTTGCGGAGATGCCATCCGAGCGACCGGGGCAGCGGATCGACGGGAAGGATGTCTGCCGAGGGTGCGCGTTGGATCGGGGCCCGGCGATGCGGCAGGGGTGATCGAGGAAGGAGAGGGAGTGACGTGCAGATGGCCGGAATGCGGCGCGCCCTGCTTCCCGGGAGGAAGCAGGGCGCGTGCGATGCCCGGAGTCGGACTCGAACCGACAAGCCTTTGCAGGCGGCAGATTTTGAGTCTGCTGCGTATACCGATTTCGCCATCCGGGCGTGCGGCGTACAACCTAACCGGCCCGGCGCCGCAATTCAACCGCGGCGCACCCGGCGTTACACCCGTCTCACTCCACCCCGCCGCGGCGCGACCGAGGCCGGGCGGCCGAATCCGCGTCCAGCATCTGCAGGGCGTAGACGGCGCGGCGGAAGGCCCGGACGTAATCTCCCGTCGCCACCGCCTCGCGCGACGTGCGCAGGAGCCTGCGGGCGCGCACGACCTCGGGCGACGCGGTCCCGCGCGCGTCCGCCCGCGCCTCGGCGGCGGCGAGGACGCGGAGCGCGACCGCCTGCGGGGCCCAGTCGCGCGCACGGGCCGCGGCGCGGGTGAGCGACACCGCGCCCGACGCCGTGTCGCGCCGGGCGAGCGCGACGGCCGCCTCCGCGCGGAAGCGGTGGACGTCGACGACGGCGCTGTCCAGGCCGGGGTAGCTGCCGGAGGCGAGGCGCGCGGCGGCGTTCGCCTCCCAGCGCTCCAGCGCGGCGTCCGCGCGCAGCACCGGCTCCGCGCCGGGATCGCCCGCCACCGCGCCAGCGGCCAGCAGCGCCGCCGCCTCATCCACCGACCGCGCCCCTTCCGCATCTCCCGCCTTGCGGGCATGCGCCGCCTGCTCCTTCATCTCCCGCAGGCGCGCGTACGCCTCGCCCGCGCGGGGCACGAAAGGCGTCCACGTCTCGGCAGACGGGAGCCCG
>DASRQW010000469.1 GCA_035696245.1 Longimicrobiaceae bacterium
TGCGGCCCTCCAGGCGGCGGCGCTTGTTCACGGTGCGCGCCGCGATCTCTTCCGCGCGTTCGGGCGACAGGCCGCGGTCCAGCTCGCTCTCGCGCACCTTGCTGTACATCTCGTCGTCCTTCTTGGTCCACGATGGGCTCATAGGTCCTCTCCGTCCGTTCTCGTCAGGTCGCGCGCGGGACTTCGGGGCAGGCGGGTGCAAGATCCGCGCAACCGCCGCTCTCCGTCCGCATTCGCGCTTCCTCCCACGCCCGTCCACCGGGCGGCGAGCAGCGGCGGCGGACGTCGCGCATGGCCCGGGCGGAGCAGGCGAGGGCGGGCGCCGGATTTGCATGGGAGCCCAAGCACATGATACGTTCTTGCGGTCTGCCGCACGCCGGCGGGAGGCCACGCGCAACGAGAGAGGACGGCCCGTGGCGGGTAGGGAAGTTCCGGCCGAGGTGCGCCGGTTCGTGCAGGAGCAGATCCAGTCGCCCGAGCAGCTGGACATACTGCTCTTGCTGCACGGCGCCCCCGAGCGCGAGTGGACGGCGGCCGACGTGAGCCGCGCGGTCTACACCGTGCCGGCCTCGGCCACGCTGCGGCTTGAGTCGCTCGGCCGGGTTCCTGGAGTCGCGCGGCGGCGCGGACCCGGCGTACCGGTTCGCGCCCCGCACCCCCGCCCTGCGCGCCACGGTGGATGCGCTATGCGCCGCCTACCGCGAGAACCGCGTGGCCGTCATCAACCTGGTGCTGGAGAGGCGCGCGGACCCGCTGCGCAGCTTCGCCAACGCCTTCCGGCTCAAATAGATGGGCACCCTCGTCTACGCCCTGTGCGGCCTCACCAGCCTGGCGTGCGCGGCGCTGCTGCTGCGCGGCTACCACCGCAGCCGCGCCCGGCTGCTCCTGTGGTCGGGCCTGTGCTTCGCGGGCCTGGCGCTGAACAACGTGCTGCTCTTCGTGGACCTGCGCGTGGCCACCGACGTGGACCTGTCGGTGTGGCGCTCGCTGCCCACGCTGGCGGGGCTGGCGCTGCTCATGTACGGCCTGGTGTGGGAGTCGCGGTCGTGATGGGGTTCGTGTCGGGCGCCATCGTGATGGGCTACCTGGTGGGCGGGCTCTTCTTCTTCCGCTTCTGGAGGGAGACGCGCGACCGGCTGTTCGGCATCTTCGGCGCGGCGTTCTGGCTGCTGGCGGTGCAGCGCGCGTGGCTGGCGCTGGGCGTGCACGACCGCGCCGAGCACCCGGGCCTGTACGTCCTGCGCCTCGTCGCGTTCGTCCTCATCCTCGCCGCCATCGTCGACAAGAACCGCCACTCGGGCTGATCGGTCCCGGCCGCATGCACCCTTTCGGGAGATGCGGGACCGCGTGAGCCCGGCAGATGTGGAGCCGACGGCAGATGCGTGGCTGACGGCAGATCGAAAGCCGGAAGCACGTCCGTCGCGCACGGGTATTTCCGCGGATGCGAGGCGGCGGCTTGCACGGGCGGCGGCGAGGAGGCATCGTACGGGGCGCGCCGGGAAGGCCGGCGCGCCCTTCTCCATTCCAGAACACGGGGCCCCGCCAATGGACGACCTCCGCTATCCCGTGGGCCGCTTCGAGCGGCCCGGCCGCCTGAGCGACGCCCAGCGCCGCGAGCTGATCGCGCAGGTGGCGGCCACGCCGGCCCGCCTGCGCGCCGTGGTGGAGGACCTGAACGAGGGCCAGCTCGACACGCCCTACCGCCCTGGCGGGTGGACGGTGCGCCAGCTCGCGCACCACGTTCCGGACAGCCACCTGAACGCCTACACCCGCTTCAAGCTGGCGCTCACCGAGAGCGAGCCCACCATCAAGCCGTACGACGAGGCGCGCTGGGCCGAGCTGCCGGACACGCGCTCGGTGCCGGTGGAGACGTCGCTGGCGCTGCTCGACGCGCTGCACGAGCGGTGGGACGCGGTGCTCCGCGGCATGCAGCCGGCAGACTTCGAGCGCAGGCTGGTGCACCCGGAGAACGGGCCCATGGACCTGGACGCGCTGCTGGCGCTGTACGCCTGGCACGGCCGGCACCACGTGGCCCACGTGAGCGCCCTCCGCGAGCGCATGGGCTGGAACGCGGCCGAGGCGCCCGCATCCGCCTGATCTCCAGGCGGGTTGGGCCGCGACGGAAAACGAAGAGGAGGACCGGGCGCCATGCCCGGTCCTCCTCTTCGTTCGTCCACACGTGCTGCGTAGCCGTCTTCCGGCTCACTCCGGGTACGGGTACTCGGGGCAGATGCGGCAGTACGTCATGGCCGTGGGGTTGGTGATCATCACCGCCAGGCCGGTGTCGCTCGGGTCACCGCCGGGGATCTGCGTGGCGAACGAATCCACGATCAGCTCCTCGGCCGTCAGCTTCAGTCGCTCCATGGTTCCCTCGGATCGAGTGGGTTGGGGACCGCGCAAGCTGCGCAGCCCGGTGCCTCAGATCTCCGTCGCCGGCGGGTACTCGGGGCAGATGTAGCACCACGTGTTGGCCGTGGGGTCCGTCGTGGGCTTGATCGTGATGTACAGCCGGTCCACCGAGCCGCCCGAGAGGGCCTGCTCGGTGGGGAACGACGACACTTCGAGCTCGTCGGCCGAGAGTCTGAACTTGTTGTCCATGCGTGCCTCCGTGGTGGGGTGATGGATGGGGTGCGGGGCGCGGGGAGGCGCCCCCCGCGGCTCAGAACCCGGGCTGCGGGTAGACCGGGCAGACGTAGCAGTGCGTCGCCTCGGTGGGGTCGGTCGTGGGCCGCTGCGGGCTGTACAGCGCCGCGGTGGCCGGGTCCGGCTGGAACGACGAAACCTCGATCGAGTCTGCGTCGAGCGTGAGCTTCTGCATGTCGAATCTCGGGTGGGGTGTGGGGAGATGGACTGCCGCCGCGTCAGTACGCGATGGTCTCGGTCTGCGGGTACACCGGGCAGACGTAGCAGTACGTCATGGCGGTGGGGTCGTACGAGATGGGTCCGATGGTGTCGATCGTCTTGTCGATCGTGGGCAGGCGGTACAGGTCGCTCGTCTCGGTCTGGAACGAGGTGACGGACAGGTCGTCCATCGAGAGCTTCAGCATGGGGATTCTCCGTATGAGAGGTGGCGGGAAAGAGGCCGGCTGCCGAATCTAGGGCAAGCTTCCAAAACGCGCAATTGTGTCTTGAAATGATCAACCGTGCACATGTGGCGCACTCCTTCTGTTTGCTACATGCGGTACGCGGATGCGAAAAGAGGAGGTCCGGCGCGGCAGCCGGTCCTCCTCTCTCGTCTTCCGCCCTGGCGCCGTCAGCGACGGTGCCGGATCGGCATGATTACTCGGTGTACGCGGGGCAGACGAAGCACCACGAGTTGTCCGTCGGGTCGGTCGGATCGGTGCCGATCATCCGGTCCGGCGAGGGGGCAATGCTGGCGGCGGTCTCGAACGACGACACCTGCAGGTCCTCGGGCGACAGCGTGATCTTGTTCATGCGCGGCTCCATGAGTGGATCGATGTGTGTTGTGCGGGGCTGAGCATCGAATGTACGGAGGAACGCCAGAACGGGCAATTGCGTCTCCAAACGTATGCTGCGCGGAGAGACTGGAATCATGGGCGAAGGCAACACATCTGCCGACCCACTGTCCCGAAGCGGGCGCAGCGTGCGATGCCCGTAGTCGCGGGCCGCCGCCGGATTTTCAAGGCTCGTGATCAACCAAGCCTTTGGGAGATGCCGACTGGCACGGCGGAGGTGACCCAGCAAGCGTCTCCTGTGGCTTGGCTCAGAGGACGAGGTGAATCTCACGCGGGATGCGCTCAGGCGGATACGGGGACGAGCGCGGGGGCGGCATCGGTGATGGGGATGCCGCGGGCGGCGGCCTGCGCGACGATGACGTCGGCGACCTGCACGCCCTCGTAGTAGCGCTTGATGCCGATGCGGTGGCGCTTGCCCGACACGTTGTGCAGGTACATCACCTTCGGCCCGCGCTCCACTCGCGCGATGTCGGCCCACGGCACGTCGAAGCGGCGGAAGGCGGCCAGCTTGGCGCGGATTCCCTCGTCGCTCACGCGCACCTGGCGCGGGCCGCGGCGCTTGACCATGTGCGCGCGGAGGCGACCCTGGCCGAGCGTGAAGATGCCGGCGGCGATGGCGGCGTACGACGGCTTGCCGGTCTGCACGTACCGCTGCGCGGCTTCGGTGAACAGCACCGTCGCGGCGACCACGTCCACCCACTCGATGGCCGCGGCATCGTCCGCGTCGGTCTTCGGAGTGTGGCGGCGCAGGTGGCGCATCTCCCGGGCGACGGTGAGCACGACCAGCGCGGCCACGCCGAGCTCCAGCCACGAGAACGCGCGCGCCCACGGGCTGGCGGCGTGCAGGCCCTCCAGGCCGACGGTCGCCAGCGCGATCACGGGCGGCAGGTTGTTCAGCACGTCCAGCTTCTGCCGCATCTCCAGCCGCCGGTCGTGCAGCCGGATCACGATCTCGTCCATGTGAGCTCCGCAGGTGGTCGAGCTTGGAGATGGGATGCCGCCTCGCCGCCGTTCATCGCCGCCAGCACTGAGCAGCGCTGTTCGCGATGCCGGTTCGGGAGATGTGCATCTCACCACCGGGCCGAACGCGCGGAGGACCACGGTGGACCGACGAGAATCCGCCGGGGAGGTTTCGGCGGGAGATGCAATCCAGGCCCATCCGCCGTCACGCCGGACGCGGGCGAAGATCGAGTCCGGCGCCGTTCATCTACCGAGGTGCCTGCGAGCGTTCAGCGCGGCGTGGGGAGGAGGAACGCGATGAGGACGGCGACCTCCGCGATTTCGACGATGGCGAAGGCCGCCGCCGGGGCAAGGCCACCGAAACGGCGCGCCAGGAAGCCGGCGGCCGCGAGTGCCGCGAGCGTGCCCGAGCAGACGGCGACGGCGATGCCCAGCGGCGAAGCGGCGACGGAGGTCAGGTAGAGGAGGATGCCCATCGCGACGGCGGTGGCACCCCAGACCGGGACGGCGGAGTCACCGGAGGACGATGCGTCGCCCGGAGCCGGGTAGGTCCCGAGGGCGTAGACCATGAGCCAGCGGGCGAGCGGCGCGGCGACGAGGGGCGCGACCGCCGGGGCGGAGGCCAGCGCGGCCCACTTGGCGCCCAGCAGGAGACCGGCCGCGAGCATGCCGCCGATGCCCATCTCCCGTGACCGCAGCACGTTCAGCATGCGCAGGCGCGCCGACGCGGCGCTGGCGTACGGCGAGCGGCGGCGGGCGAAGGCGGTGGCGCAGCATGCGGAGAATCCGCGCAGTCCGGCCGTTCCGCTCGCCGCGACCCAGGCGCAGAGCGCGAGGGCGGCGCGGGCGAGAGGCGGCAGCGGGAGCAGCAGGGCCAGGGCGGGCGCGATGCCCATCGCCAGGCCCACCACGGGGTAGGCGACGAGGGACGAGCGGACCTCGTCCGCATCCGCCGGCGCGTGCAGGCGGACGGGCACGGTCGTGAGCGCCGCGGCGGCTAGGGCCAGCGGGCGAAGGAGCTGTTCGCGGGTGCGCTGCGAGGGTGCGGCGGAGCGGACGCGCGCGGCGTCCGCTCCGGTGGAGATCTGGTGCATCTGTGCGGGTACGGCGGAAGGGCTCAGTCCTGCGGGACGCTCGCGAAGTCGATGGCGAACGGGCAGACGCCGGTCTCGGTCTGCGCATCGACCGCGAAGGCGGCGGTCAGGCGGTACACGGTGCCGGGGTTCTGGCAGGTGCCGGGGTTCAGCACGAACAGGCGGCCGGGCCGGTCGAAGCCCAGGCTGGACACGGGCGGCGTGGTGCCGGGCTTGACCGGGTTGCCCGCGCCGCGCACGAAGCCGGTGGCGGGGTCCCACACGATCACGCCGGTGCCGTAGACGCCCACGTACAGCCGGTGGTCCGGCCCCGCGGCGATGGCGCCGGGGAAGTCGCCGAAGCCCGCGACGCGCGAGGTCTCGCGAAGCGTCGTGGCGTCCACGACGGAGACGGAGCCGTCGTTCGCGCCGAAGCTGCCTGAGTTTACAACGTACAGGCGCCCGCTGTCCACCACGCCACCCGACGGGTTGAAGCCGGTGAGCTGCACGGTGCCCGCGTTGTGCACCGACGCGTCGATGACGCTCACGGTGCCGGGGCCGCTGGGGGTGAAGTTCACCAGCTGGGCGTTGATGACGTACACGCGGTTGCCGCCCGCCACCACGGCCTGCGGGAAGACGCCGACCGCGATCTGCGCGCCCGTGGTGCCGCGCAGGACGTTGACCGGAGTGACGGTGTTCAGGTTCGAGTTGGCGACGACGGCGATGGAGTCGTTGAGGAACGCCACGCCGGTGGCGCCGGAGTTGGCCGGCAGCGGCACCGTGTCGGTGACGGTGCGCGTCTTCAGGTCCACCACCTCGGCGAACGGGTAGCTGCCCATGGGGACCACGACCGTGCTGCCGCGCGCGGCCAGCGTGACCGGGCTGCCCTGCGAGCCCAGGCCGATGGTGAACTTCGCCGTGGGATCGTTGGTCGAGGTGACGGTGAGCGAGCGGCCGGTGCTGTTGAGCACCACGGCATAGTTCGCCGCGGGGGTGCTTCCGCCGGTCCCGGTGTCGTCGCAGGCTGCAAGCGCCAGGAGCGGCGCGGCGGCCAGGACGGCGAGGGTACGGCGGACGACTGCGTTGTGCATGAGGATTTCTCGATCGATTCAGGGTGTGCCCGCGCGACTCACGCGCAGGTCGATGCGAGCCCGGCGGCCGGGCTCGGGGTAGCCGGAGATGAGGGCGGACCTCTCGTCCAGCAGGCGGTCGATGTGGACTGCTGCGTCGAGCGCAAAGTGGCCCGCGCGCCACCCGCGGCCCACGCCCGCGTCCCACGTCCAGAAGCCGGGGAGCGGGTTGTCCCGGCTGGGGTCGGGGAAGCGGCGGCCCACGTAGCGGGTGCCCAGGTCCAGCGTCCACCGCCCCGGCGCCCATCCGGCGCGGAGCTGGGCGGACTGGCGGGGGCGGTAGGCCACCTGGACGTCGTCGTCCGCTCCGGGACGGTCGTACGTCACCTTGGCGAGCGAGCCGCTTGCGGTGAGATGGAGGGCGTGCGCGGGCCACGCGGCGTCGGCCCAGGCGTCCACACCGCGGCGCTTCACGTTGGTGTTGCGCGGGCTCCAGACGAAGCGGAAGTCCGGCAGCCACACGATCATCCCGCGCACGTCTCCGCGGTACGCGCTGGCCCCGGCGGAGAGCGCGGCGCTACCGACGGTGCGCGATGCGGACGCGCCCAGCTCCCACTCGTTCGGCACGCGCTCCGGCAGCAGGTCCGGGTTCGGCGCGACAGCCACGCCCTCGCGGAAGAACTGATCGCCGAGGGATGGGGGCGAGAAGCCGCTGCGGTTGGCGAGCTGCACGCGCACGCCGCCGCGGCCGGCGCCCAGCGTGAGCGCCCGCGTGGCGTACCATCTTCCCGTCACCCCGTCGCGGTCCGCGCGCGCCTCGGCGGTGAGGTCCGCGTCGATGCCTCCGAACGTGCGTCCTGCGGCGGCGTGCGCGAAAGTGCCCGCGTCCGTGCGCGTCCGAGGCGCAGTCTCCGTCAAGGCGCCGGCATCGATGCGCTGCGTCGTGCCCTCCACGCCCGCGCCGTACCCGCGCAGCCACGAGCTTCGGGAGATGCGCTCCGCCTCCCCGCGCAGGTGCAGCGAGCCCACGCGGGTGCGGGTGTCGTACGGCAGGCCGAAGGGCGGCGCGGGATCGGAGAAGCGCACGCGCTGCGTCACGCCCGAAACGTCGAACGACGCGGCTCCTCCGTCCGTCGTCCGCCGCCAGGCGAGCGATGCGCGGCCGCGGTCCAGCGTCTCGCGGGCCTGGAGCGAAGGCGCGTAGCCGAGGCCGGGGATGCCGCGGTCCAGCGTCTCCACTCCGCCACGCACCCGCAGGTCGCCGCCCGCCGCGCGCGTCTGCGCCGCCGCGAAGCCGCTCCACTCCGCCACGTCCGCGTTGCGGCGGATGACGGGCGTGGGATCGCCGGGGTCGCGCGGGTGGTGGAACTCGCCTCCGATGCTCCGCGCCTGCCCGCCCACGCTCCACGCGACGCCGCGGAACGCGTCGCCCCACTCCACGCTGCCCGCGCGCTCGCGCAGAGAGCCGGCGGTGACGGTCGCCTCGCGACGGCGCTCGGCGGCGCGCGTCTCGATCAGCACCACGCCGGCCTCGGCGCGCGGGCCGTAGCGGGCGGTGCGGGCGCCGGGCAGCACCGTCACGGACTGCACCGAGTGCGCGGGCACGGTGCTCAGGTCGGCCTCGCCCGTGACCGGGTCGTTCGCGGGCACGCCGTCCACCAGCACCAGCACGGCGCCCGGCGCGCTGCCGCGGATGCTCACCGTCTGCGCCGCGCCCACGCCGTTCTCGCGCACCACCACGCCGGGCATCGTCGCCATCACGTCGCCCGCCGTCCGCGCGCCGGAGCGCTCGATCTCCGCGCGGCCCACGTGCGTGCCGTCCGCCAGCCGGTCTCGCTCCGCCGTGACGCGCAGGGCGGCGAGGGCCACATCCACCGGCTGGAGAGAGATGAACAGCCGCGTGACCTGGCCGTTGCGCACGGCCGCGCTCGTCTCCCGCGCCGCGAAGCCCGCGCGACGCACGACCACGCGGTACTCGCCCGGCTCCAGCCCGCGGAGGATGAACGCGCCCGTGCCGTCGGTAGAAGCGGTCCGTCCGACCGCGGGAAGCTCGACCGTCGCGGCCTCCACACCCGCCGAGCCCCGCGCATCCGTCACCCGTCCGGCGATCTCGCCCGGCCACTGCGCCAGAGCCCGCAGCGGCAGCATCAGCACCATCGCGCCGACGATGAGGAGCCGCGAGAACGCCTTGCTGACCGCGGGTCGGTACGACACGGATTCGGCACGCGACGGGAGATGCGCATCACCCGACCGCGCGTCACGAGCCGAGCCGCCTGCGCATTCGGAAAGGGATCGGATGCGATGAATCGCACCCCTACATGCCGCGCCATCCTCGCCGGCCGGAGCCGGGACGCCGATGGTGCGCGGATGCCCGGGCGCTGAACCGAGTTGCGGCTGCGACGGTGCCGGCAGTCCCCGCAGGGGGACTTCGCGCCGTTGTTGCCGCGGCTTCAGCCGCCCGCCATCCGCCGCCGAACCGACGATGCCGGACGGATGCGCATCTCCGTGCCCTTCACGCATCTCCCCTCCTCGCGGCGAACGGGTGGGGGGCGTGGTCCATCTGCACGCAGGCTTCGCCGGCCAGCGGAACAACCTGCGGAGCGCCCGCGTCCGGGCCGGGGCCGGGGTGCGGGTCGATGCGCACCGGCCATCCGTACACGCGCTCCACCGTCTCGCGCGTCAGCACCTGTGCCGGCGCGCCCTCGGCGGCGACGCGGCCGGCGTGGAGGAGCACGAGGCGGTCTGCGTAGCGCGCGGCCAGGTTGAGGTTGTGCGTCACCAGCAGCACGGTGGTCCCCGCCCGCCCCAGGTCGCGCAGCAGCTCGAAGATCGCCATCTCGTGGCTCACGTCGAGGGCCACGGTGGGCTCGTCCAGCGCCAGCGTGCCGGGCTCCTGCGCGAGCGCCCGCGCCACCCGCGCCCGCTGCCGCTCGCCGCCCGAGAGCGTGGCGAGCGCGCGGTCCGCCAGCGCGTGCACGTCGCACCGGCGCATCGCCGCGTCCACCGCCGCGCGGTCGTGCTCGCCCTCGCGGCGCCACGGGCCCAGGTGCGGGTAGCGCCCCATCGCCACCATCTCCCGCACGCTGATGGGAAAGACGGTCTCCTCCCCCTGCGGCACCACGCCGACCGCCCGCGCGAGCGCAT
>DASRQW010000470.1 GCA_035696245.1 Longimicrobiaceae bacterium
GCCCGCCTCCGTCCGGGGTCTCCCCGACCGCGGCGTGAGCCTCGCGTGCTCCGCGCACGCCGCCACGTCACGCCGCGCGAGTCTCCCGCCGCACATCGTTTTTCGGGTACGGCGAACAGGGACAGACACGAGATATCCACCCGCCCTGTGTGGTGCGTACCTGCTCGTCCGCCTGCGCCTCGGCCGCATGAATCTCTCGGTTCGACGCGGCACCCTCGCGTTCCCGACCACAGGCCGACACGTAGGTCGGCCCCTACCGACCTGACGCGATTTCGCGTTCCTCTGCCGTGAACACGGGGAAATCTCGCGCGGAATCGCGTACGACCGCGGGGCGGCCGCAGTTCACGGCTTGTGACTTCGTACCACCGGAGGTTGCCGCATGCACCACATCTCCCGCTCGCTTGCGTCGCGGCTGATGGACCTGCCCTGCATCTCCCGTAAGCCGTGTGTACAGCCTCGCATCTCCCGCTCCGTGCCGTTGACGGGGTTCGGCGGGGGCGGGTATCTTCAGGCCTTTCCGAGAGTAACGAAATCCCCGGGCACACGGTCCATGGCACGCATTGCGGTGATCGCCGGAGACGGCGTCGGCAAGGAGGTCACCCGCGAGGCGGGCAAGGTGCTGCGCGCCGTCTGCGAAGACGCGGGCGTGCCGCTGGAGCTGGTGCAGTGGCCGCACGGCGCCGACCACTACCTGGCGACGGGCAAGACCATCACCGACGACGAGTTCGCCGACCTTTCGGCCAACTACGACGCGATCCTGCTGGGCGCCATGGGCGACTCGCGCGTGCCCGGCAACGAGCACGCACGCCAGATCCTGCTGGGGCTGCGCTTCAAACTGGACCTGTACATCAACTTCCGCCCGGTGAAGCTGCTGGACGAGCGCCTCACGCCGCTCAAGGACAAGGGCGAGAAAGACGTGGACTTCGTCATCTTCCGCGAGAACACCGAGGGCGTGTACGTGGGGATGGGCGGCACCTTCAAGCAAGGCACGCCCGACGAGGTCGCGGTGCAGGAAGACGTGAACACGCGCAAGGGCGTGGAGCGCATCGTTCGCGCCGCGTTCGAGCACGCGCGCGCGAACGGGCTCACGCGCGTGACCATGAGCGACAAGGCCAACGCGATGGAGTTCGCGGGCGGCCTGTGGCGCCGCGTGTTCGCCGAGGTGAAGAAGGACTACCCGGAGATCGAGGCCGAGGCGTTGTTCGTGGACATGCTCGCCATGGACATGGTGCGCCGCCCGGAGCGCTACCAGGTGATCGTGACCGGCAACCTGTTCGGCGACATCCTCTCGGACCTGGGCTCGCAGCTGGCGGGCGGGCTGGGGCTGTCCGCGTCGGGCAACATCCACCCCGGCCGCACGTCGCTGTTCGAGCCGGTGCACGGGTCCGCGCCCGATCTCGCGGGCAAGGAGCTGGCGAACCCGCTGGCCGCCATCCTCACCGCCGCCATGATGATGCGCCACCTGGGCCACGACGCCCCGGCCGCGCGCATGGAGACCGCCGTCCGCGTCGCCATCCACGCCGGCGACACCACGCCGGACCTGGGCGGCACGCTCGGCACCGCCGCCGCCGGCGACGCCATCCTCCGCCACATGGGCCTGTGACGCGTCCGCGCGCCGGCTGAGATTCCACAGGCCGGCGCAGGTTCTCAGGGCCCGCTGGTCGATGGATGGCGGGCGGACGATGGCCTGCCGCTCAAACCTCCCGCTGAGATTTCGGCGCGGACGCGGCGGCGGGCGGATGCGGCGCGGCCTTATCGGGCGCCGCAGAGTGCCACGGGCGGCTGGACGGACGAGAACGACGGGCACCCCGAACCCCTCCGCACGGGCGGACCATGCACAGACAGCGCAGGACGATCGGGCAGATCCTGGTGGACCTCGGCCGCATCACGCCGGCCGACGTGGACCGCGCGCTGGAGCGCCAGCGCGCCCACGGCGGCTACTTCGGCGATGCGCTGGTCGCCATGGGCCTGCTCACCGGCGACGAGCTGAAGTGGTCGCTGGCGGACCAGATGGACCTGCCTTTCGTGCAGCTTCGGCCGGAGAACATCGACCGTGCGGTCGCCGCGCTGGTGCCCGCCGCGTGGGCGCGCGAGCACCTGGTGCTGCCCGTCCTCCGCAACGGCGACGTGGTCACCGTGGTGCTCGACAACCCCGGCGACGTGGACAAGCTGGAAGAGGTGCGCCGCTTCACCGGCGCCGCGCGGGTGGAGGCCGCTCTCTCCCTCCCCGAGACCATCCGCGAGCTGATCGACGCGGTGCACGTGGGCAGCGGCCCCGCCATCTCGTTCGAGCGGCTGGTGGACGAGGCGGTGGAACAGGGCGCGTCCGCGGTGGGCGTCTCGGTGCGCCCGGGCCGCGCGGTCGGCTGGTATCGCACGGCCGAGACGGTGACGCGGGCGCTGGGGGCGGAGTGGACGGCGGAGATGGAATCCATCGTCTCGCCCCTGTCGCCGCTGCCGCAGTCGCCCGTGCACGGCATCCGCAGCTGGCCGGCGCTGGTGACCACCGCCGCGCTGGGTGCGCGCCGCGTGGAGTGCCGCGCGGTGGGCCGCGGCGACGCGCTGGAGTGGAGCGCGGACCTGGCGCACGGCGTGCCCGCGTCCGTCGCCGCCGCGCGCATGGACGACGCGCTCCTACCCCGCATCCGCCAGGCGCTCGCGGGCGGCGGCGCGGTCCTGCGCGTGGCCTCGCACTCCGCGCCCGCTTCGCCCGAAGCAGCCGTTCCCGCATCTTCCGACGACACGGGAGATGCGGGAACGACGGGGGGCTCGGGCTCGTTCGACGCCCCCGACACGGACGTGTGGTCCGACCACTATGCGCGTCCCGCCGCCGGGGCGATCGAGGAGTTCGCGTTCCACTTCGAGCCGGACGGCGCGCCTCCGCACGACGCGGGCTCGCCGGAGCGGGCGGAGGCTTCGGCCGAGACGCTGGAGGCGACGTTCCCGGTGCTGCCCGCGGTGGTGCTCGGGCCGGACGTGCGGTCGCTGCACCTGTCGGACCGGCCAGTGGCCGTGGCGCCGGGGCTGCTGTACCTGCTGGTGCGCGGCTCGCTCTCCGAGACGCTGAGCGGGCTGGCATCGTTTGCGCTCCAGGCCTTGACGCTGGACGTGGACGGCCTGGGCGCCGCCGAGCTGGAGGCGGCGCGGCGGGTGGCGCCGCTGGTTGCGTTCCACTGCCGGTCCGGGCTGGACGCGGCGCTGCCCCACGACTTCGATCTCTGCCTCCGCGCCGCGGGAGCCGAGCTGATCTGGTCCTGAAGAACGAGCAGGAGATGTCCGAGCAGACGCTGAACGCCGCCGGCCCAGCCGAGGCCCCCAAGGTCCACCGCATCGACCAGTTCCTGCGCGCACTGGTGCAGGCGGGCGGCTCCGACCTGCACCTGAGCTGCGGCGGGCCGCCGGTGCTGCGCGTGCACGGGCACATGCAGCGCGTGAAGTTCCGCGACCTGACCGAGCAGGACATGAACGCGCTGCTGCTGGAGATCCTGCGGCCGTACCAGCGCGAGCGCTACCAGGAGACGAACGACCTGGACTTCGCGTACGAGATCCCCGGCGTGGCGCGCTTCCGCGGCAACCTGTTCCGCCAGCACCGCGGCCCCGGCGCCGTGTTCCGCGTGATCCCCTCGCGCGTGCTCACGGCCGACGAGCTGAAGCTGCCGGACGCCATCCGCAACTTCACGAAGCTGAACAAGGGCCTGGTGCTGGTCACGGGGCCCACCGGCTCCGGCAAGAGCACGACGCTGGCGGCCATGATCGACCTGATCAACAGCACGCGGCCGGAGCACATCCTCACCATCGAGGACCCCATCGAGTTCGTGCACAGGAACCAGATGGCGCTCGTGAACCAGCGCGAGGTGGGCCCGCACACCAACAGCTTCGCCAGCGCGCTCAAGGCGGCGCTGCGCGAGGACCCGGACGTGATCCTGGTGGGCGAGATGCGCGACCAGGAGACGATCTCGCTGGCGCTCACGGCGGCCGAGACGGGCCACCTGGTGTTCGGCACGCTGCACACCAACAGCGCGCACAAGACGGTGGACCGCATCATCGACACCTTCCCCGGCGAGCTCCAGTCGCAGATCCGGGCCATGCTGTCCGAGAGCCTGCGCGGCGTGGTGGCGCAGCAGCTCCTGCGCAAGAAGGGCGGCGCCGGCCGCGTTGCCGCGCACGAGATCCTGGTGGGCACCCCGGCCGTCGCCAACCTGATCCGCGAGGGCAAGACCTTCCAGATCCCGTCCATCATCCAGACGGGCAAGAAGGACGGCATGGTGCAGATGGACCAGTCGATCCTCGCCTTCCTCATGGCGGGCGCCATCGACGGCGAGGAAGCCTACGCCAAGGCCCACGACAAGGCCGCCTTCGCGCAGTACTTGGAGAAGTAACCAGGCCGGACGAGCTTCGTGCCATCCGCTCATCCTCTCCATCCGACACCGATGCAACGCCTCGGCTTGACCGCGCTGCTGGTCCGCGACTACGACGAGGCGATCGCGTTCTACGTCGATGCGCTCG
>DASRQW010000471.1 GCA_035696245.1 Longimicrobiaceae bacterium
GGGGGCGGACATGATCGTGACGCACTGGGCACGGCAGCTGGCGCGGGCGCGGCGGGGCTGAGGGGGCGCGGAGCGGAGCGCGCGGGGCTCACGGAGGGCGGCGGAAGGTGGACGCCGTGGGGGCGGGCATCGTTTGTGCAGCCGGGCCCCGGAACGACTGCCGGGAGTGCGTGCGCCGCCTGTGACGCGCGCGTTTCCGGGGGCGTCCATGGGGAAGCGCGCGGCCCTGGCTGGCGGGCGGCGCGCGGCGGCGGTGTGGTGGCGGGGAGGCCCCGTCCTTCGCCGTCGAGGGTAACGACTTCCGTGACGAAGAGTCCTCGACGACATGTTGCATAGCCAGACTTCCAGCTTCTACGCGTACGAGACCGCCGACGCGCCCGCCGCCTCGGCGGCCTCGGTGCGGATGCCGCCGTACGACGTGCGGCTCCGGCGCGAGATCACGCACCGGCGCTTGGCCGTGTCGCTGGCCCGCCGCAGCATGCGGGTGCTGGCGCTCCACGTCCTCGACTCGGCCGTGCTCGCCGCCGTGCTGTACGCGCTGTCGGCCGCGTGGCAGCCGCCCGTGCCGGCGCAGCCGTTCGTGCCCGCGGTGGTCGCCATCTTCCTGCTCAGCCTGAACGCCCTCTCCGCATACGACTCGGGAGACGCGCGCCGCGACCGCAAGCGCCTCGCTTCGGGCGTGCTGCTGGCGGTGCTGATCGTGGCCTGCCTCGCCGTCTTCCCGCCGTACGTGCCCTTCCCCCGCGAGTTCGTGGCGGCGCTGGCCGTGGCGGCGTTCGCGTCTCTGGCGGTGGGGCGCAAGGTGGTGGACCTGGCGGTGCGCCAGGCGTACGTGCGCGGCATCGGCCTGCGCCGGGCCGTGGTGATCGGGAGCCTGGACGAGGTGGGCCGCGCCATCCGCGAGATGCGGGACGACCGCAACATCGACCAGTACGTGGTGGGGCACCTCACGCAGGACGACCGGCCCGACCCCGCATCGCTCGGCACGCTGTCGCGCCTGACGCGCGTGCTGGACGAGATGAACATCCAGGAGCTGGTGCTGGCCACCGCGCTCTCGTCCGAGACGATGAGCGAACTGGCGGTGGCGTGCTTCGACCGGGGCGTGGCGGTCTACGTCCTGCCTTCCGTCGTGGGCAACCCCGACTGCTGGGCCGAGCCGCTGCGCCTGGGCGACTGCCCCATGCTGCGGCTGCACCCGGCGCGGCTCCAGCTGCCGGCGCTGATGATCAAGCGCGGGGTGGACGTGGTGCTGGCGACGGTGGCGCTGGTCGCCCTCTCGCCCGTGATCGCGCTGATCGCGCTGGCGATCCTCGTCGACTCGCCCGGCCCGGTCTTCTTCCGGCAGGAGCGGGTGGGCCTGGGAGGCCGCATCTTCCTGATCTGGAAGTTCCGCAGCATGACGGCCGACGCGCACGAGCGGCAGGGCGAGCTGGCGCACCTGAACATCTACGGCAACCGCGGCGCCTTCAAGCTGCGCGACGACCCGCGCGTGACGCGCATGGGCCGCTTCCTGCGCCGCACCAGCCTGGACGAGCTGCCGCAGCTCTTCAACATCCTGAGCGGCGAGATGTCGCTGGTAGGCCCGCGCCCGTGCCCGCCCGGCGACGTGGACACCTACGAGCCGCACCACTTCGACCGCCTGACGGTGGTGCCCGGCCTCACCGGCCCCTGGCAGGTGAGCGGCCGCAACCTGATCACCGACTTCGACACCATCGTGCAGATGGAGCGCGCGTACATCACCGGGTGGTCGCTGCTCCTGGACCTGCAGATCATGCTGCGGACGGTGAAGGTGGTGCTGCGGGGCGAGGGCGCCTACTGAATGAGAGTCGCGATCACGACGGACTGGATGGACACGTTCGGCGGGGGCGAGCGTGTCCTTCTGGAGCTTCACCGCATGTTCCCGGAGGCGCCGGTCTACACCACCGTGTACGACCCCAAGGCGGTTCCGGCGTCCATGCGCGGCTGGGACGTGCGCACGTCGTTCATCCAGCGCATCCCGTTCGTGCGCGGGTCGCACATCCGCTTCCTGGCGCTCATGCCGCTCGCCTTCGAGCAGTTCGACATGGGCGAGTACGACCTGGTGGTGACCACGAACAGCGCCTGCGCCAAGGGCGTCATCACCCGGCCCGGCACGCTGAACCTGTGCTACTGCCACACGCCCTGCCGCTACATCTGGGACCTCTTCCACGAGTACACCGACGGCCGCCGCGGCCGCGCGCTGATGGGCGTGGCGGCCCACTGGCTACGCATGTGGGACCGCATGTCGGCCGACCGGGTGGATCATTTCGTGGCGAACTCGCGCGAGGTGGCGGGCCGCATCCGCAGGCACTACCGGCGCGAGAGCGAGGTGATCCACCCCCCGGTGGACGTGGACCGCATCCGCCCGTCGGGCCGCGACCCGGAGGACTTCTACCTCGTGGTCTCGCGGCTGGTGAGCTACAAGCGGGTGGACCTGGCGGTGCGCGCGGCGAACCTGCTCGGCCGGCGTCTCGTGGTCGTCGGCGACGGGCCGGCGCGGCGCGAGCTGGAGGCGATGGCCGGGCCGACGGTCACGTTCCGCGGGCGGCTGCCGGACGAGGAGGTGGCGGAGCTGTACGCGCGCTCCCGCGGTTTCCTCTTCCCCGGGCTGGAGGACTTCGGCATTGCGCCGGTGGAGGCGCAGGCGGCGGGGCGGCCGGTGATCGCGTTCGGCAAGGGCGGCGCGCTGGAGACGGTGATGGACGGCACCACGGGCGCCTTCTTCGACGAGCAGACGCCCGAGGCGGTGGCCGAGGCCATCCTCCAGGCCGAGCGCCTGCGCTTCGACCCGGCGGACTGCCGGCGGAACGCGGAGCGCTTCGACGCGCGCGAGTTCCGCCGCCGCATGCGCGTGGCCATCGACCGCGAGCTGCGCGTGGCCCAGCGCTCCGCCGCCGGCCCGCGCCTGGACGGGGAGCGCGCGAGCGGCTGATCCCGACCGCTTCCGACCTTCCGATGCGCCCGAGCACATCTACCCACATCTACCCGACCCGCGCAGGTGCACCGTCCGCCGTCACGCGGCCGATGGGTGAGGCGCCTGCGCCGAGCCGTCTTGCCGGTGTCTGACGCCCGCGGCGAGCGGATCCTGCTGATCCTGCCCGCCGCGCTGGGCGACCTGATCCTGGCGTTCCGCGCCTTCGGCCGCATCCGGCGCTCTTTCCCGGACGCGCATCTCGCCCTGCTGGTCGGCGAGCCGTTCGAGGAGATGGTGCGGCTCTCGGGCTTCTTCGACGAGGTGCTCGCGTTCGATGCGGAGATGGCGTACGGCGGCGGGGCGGCCGGCAGGGTGCGGCTGCTGGGAGCGCTCGCGAGGCGGGTGCGGAGGCTGCGGCCCACGCGGGTGGGCGTCTTCAAGGGCGCCCCCGTGTGGGCCGCGCTCGCGCTCGCCTCGGGCGCTCGCGTGCGCGTGGGGCTAACCCGCGGCGTGGGCCGCCTGCTGTTGACGGCGCCGCTCGCGGTCGATCGCAACCGGCACCGCGAGGACCGCAACCTCGACGTGGCGCGGTTGCTCGGGGCGGGCGAGGAGGATGGGGCGGATGCGGCGTGGCCGGCGGTGCCCCTCCCGGCGGAGGTCGGCGGGGGAGATGCGGGGCCGTGGATCGGGATGACGCCGGGCGGCGCGCGGAACGTGAAGGAGGAGATGGCCGTCCGCCGCTGGGCGCCGGAGCGGTACGCGGAACTGGCCGCGCGGCTGCTGGAGCGCGAGCCGAGGGCTCGCTTCGTCTTCCTGGGCGGCCCCGGCGACCGCGAAGAGGCGGAGCGGGTGATGGGCAGCCTTCCGTCCGGCACCGTAGTCGACCTCGTAGGCCGTACGACGGTGGCCGAGGTGCGCGAGACGATCGCCCGGCTGGATGCGTTCGTCGGGCACGATTCCGGGCTGATGCACGTGGCGGGTACGACGGGAACGCCCATGGTCGCCATCTTCGGCCCGACAGATGCCCGCGTGCTCTGCCCGCGCGGTCCGCAGGCGCGGTACGTGTGGCACCCGTCGCAGCCGACGCCGTGCTACGACGAGGTGGACGGCACCCTTCGCCCGTGCGCCCCGGGCTGCTGCACTACCCGCGTGACGGTCGACGAAGTCTTCGCCCGCACCCTCGACGCGCTCGCGATGCACCGCGCGGGAGCGAGCGGGCCGGTTGTATCCGCACCGTAGCTCGTCCGCCGTCCAACGGAAGTAATCCGCCGGTCAGCCGCGCCGGTTAGCTTCGCGCCGTGAACGGTTACGCATCAGCGCTGGTGATCGGTAGATGCGCATCGACCGACGCGTTGCCCGACGGAGAATCGGCCGGAGCGTTGTCGCCGAGGGTCGCCCGGGGCGCATCATCCAACGGCACTGTAGATGTACGGCGAGGGACCGTACCGGCCGGAGCGAGGTACGACCCGCGGCCGCGCATCTACCGATTGCCCTTGCGGTTCGATGGGTGACGGGCGGCCGGGCGCTCTCGTCTGCGTAGGGCCGGCTGACGATGGATGACGGGCGGTCGCGCGCGCTGGCGAGCCCGTGCGTCCGGCGCGTTCCACGCCCGCGGGCATGGTTCAGTGCCGCTGCGCGCATTAGGTTTGAGGATTGTACCGGCGCGGCCGGTCTCGCCCCGTTTCCGTTAGAGGTTGCGTCGATGCGAAGAGCCCTGCCCCTCCTTCTCCTGGCCGTGCTGGCAGCGTGCGGCCCGCGGGGCACCGCCCTGCCCGCCGAGGGGCCCGTGCCGGAGCTGGGGCCGCCCACGGGCACCGTGCAGCCGGGCGACCGGATCCAGCTCAAGGTGTTCGGCGAGAAGGACATGAACGATATGTACACGGTGCAGGCGTCCGGCGAGGCGGTGCTGCCGCGGCTGGGGCCGGTGCACGTGGCCGGCCGCACGTCGGTGCAGCTACAGGACACGCTGCGCAGGGCGTACGCCGAATTTCTGCGCAACCCGGCGGTGGAGGTCGCGGTGCTGCGCCGCATCGGGGTGCAGGGCGAGGTGCGCCGGCCGGACCTGTACATGATCGACGAGACCACCACCTTGCGCGACGTGATCGCGCAGGCGGGCGGCCTGTCGGACGCGGGCAACCCGCGCAAGATCACTGTGATCCGCGAGGGGCAGGAGATCCGCCTGGCAGGCACCGAGCGCTTCTCGGCGGCGCAGCTGCGCTCGGGCGACCAGGTGTACATCGGCAAGCGCAGCTTCCTAGAGACGAACGCCATCGCCATCCTGAGCACGGCCGGCTCGGCGCTGGTCACCTCGCTGCTCCTCACCGCGCTCAGAAGATGAACGACGAGCAAGACCTGGTGGACCTGGGCGACGTCCTGGGCCGGGTGCGCCGCCGCTCCGGCTGGATCGCGGCGGGCGCGCTGGCGGGACTCGCCATTGCCGTCGCGATCGCCTTCGCCCTGCCGCCCCGTTACCTGTCCACCACCAAGGTGCTGATCCGCGCGGCGGACGGCGGGGCGTCTCCCCTGTCTCGCGTGAGCGGGTTGGCGGACATGCTCTCCATCGGCGGGTTGGGGTCGAAGCCGTTCGACACCGAGATGGAGGTGCTTACGAGCCGCGCGGTGATCGGGTCGGTGGTGGACTCGCTGGGGCTCCAGGCGCGCGTGACGAAGCCGCGCGCAACCCCCGTGATGCGGCTGGTCCAGTCCGCGCGCTGGCTGCGCGAGGTGCCGGACGGCGCGGTGTACGCCTTCGCCCGCTCCGGGAACGGCTACAAGGTCGAGGGCCCCGGCGCTCCTCCGACGGTGACACCCGGCGTGCCCTTCCGCACGGGGGCGGGGGTGCTCACCCTGCGCCCGGGCGGCCTGCCCGACGCGTTCACGCTGCGGGTGTCGGACTACGAAGATGCGGTGACGGACGTCTTCAAGCGGCTCGATCCGGGCAAGCCCACCGGCGAGGTGGCGCACCTGGAGTTTGCCGCGGCCGACCCGGTGACGGCGGCGGCGGTGCCCAACGCGCTGGTGCGCGAGTACCTGCTCCGGCGCCGCACCACGGACCGGGGAGTGAACGCCCACCGGTACGAGTTCCTGGCGCGCCAGGCCGACAGCATCGGCGGCGAGCTGGTGCGGGCGGAGGGTTCGCTGCGCAGCTACATGGAAACCAGCGGCGTGGTGGACCCGGAGTTCCAGGGCAAGGCCACGTTCGAGCGCCTGGCGCAGCTGCAGGGCGAGGCCGAGACGATCGACGTGGAGACGCGGGCGCTGGAGCGCACGCTCTCGGCCGGAGTGGCGCCGCAGGGCTCGGATCTGGCTGCGTACCCCACCTTCTTCAAGAACCCCGCGATATCGAACGTGCTCCAGCAGCTGCTGGAGCTGCGCTCGACCCGCACCCAGCTGCTCCAGAAGCGCACCGACCGCGACCCCGAGGTGGTGGGCCTCACGCGCAGCATCTCGCAGCTGGAGGCGGAGCTGGGTTCGCTGTCGCGGGCGTACCTGAACGGCCTGCGCCAGCAGCGCTCGGCGGTGCAGCTGGAGCTTGCGCGCTACCGAAGCAGCGCGGCCACCATCCCCGGCACGTCGGAGGCGTCGCTGCGCCTGCAGCGCGAGGTGAAGCGGCTGTCGGAGACGCTGATCGTGCTCCAGACGCAGCTGGTGCAGACGCGCCTGGCCGCCATCGGCGAGGGCGGCGACGTGCGGCAGATCGACCCCGCGGTGCCGCCCAAGCGGCCGGCGTTCCCGTCCAAGCCGCTCTTCGCGGGCCTCGGCCTCTTCGCCGGGCTGCTGCTGGGCTGCTGCGGCGCGCTGGTGCGCTCGTACACCGACGACCGGCTGCGCACCGCGCGCGAGCTCCAGGCGGCGATGCACGTGCCGGCGCTGGAGTTCGTGCCGGGCGCGCCGCTGCTCGTCTCGGGCTCGCAGGAGCGGGGGACGGTGCTGGTGGCGGCGGGCAGCGAAGGGGCCGACACCGCCCTGGTGGCGCGCCAGCTGGCCGAGACGGCCTCGCTGCGTGGCCAGGACGTTGCCTTCGTGGATCTCACGCATCCCCGCGCGATGCTTGCCGCGGGATCGGAGAACGGCTCCTCGCGCTCGGCGTCCACGGCGCTCGTCCCCGGCACGGCACCGGAGGCGGCGGGCTACCAGCTGTACGCGGGGCTGGACGGGGCACGCTGGACGGGAAGCTCGCTGCGGGGCGACGTGGAGGACCTGGAGCGCCGCTTCGCGCGCGTGGTCGTCGCCCTCCCCTTGGCCGAGTCGCCCGCGGCGCTGGCGCTCTTCGCGCCGCAGCGGCCGGTGGTGCTGGTCGTGGGCCCCGGGCCGGTGAGCCGGTCGCGGCTGGGCGGCACGATGGACGGGCTGGCGCGCCTGGACGCGCATCCGGCGGCCCTGGTGCTCGTCCGCACCCGCGCCGCGGCCGATGCCTGAGACGGCCGCCGCTCCGGCCGCGGCCGGCCGGGGCGTGCGCGTGGCGGCGGCGCTGCGCCTCGCGCTGGTGCTCTCCATCGTGGGCCAGCTGGGGCGCATCCCCGTCCTCCAGGCGGGCCGCAAGGACGCACCCATCCTCGCGAACGACATCTTCCTGATGTGCGTGCTCGTCCTGGGCGGCGTGTGCGCCTTCCGGGCGAAGCGGCTGCTGCTGGACCGCGTGGCCCTTGTGGCGCTCGCGTTCGCGGCGGTGGGGGGCATCTCCACCGTCCTCGCCGTTCCGCGCTTCGGGCTCAGCGGCTCGCAGGTGGTGTTCAGCCTGGCCTACCTGGCGCGCTGGCTGGCGTACTTCGGCATCTACCTGGTCACCGTCAACTTCGTTCGCGGGGCCGACGTGGAGCGCGTGTGGCGCGCCTTCCAGGGCACGGTGGTGGCGATGGCGGCGTTCGGCATCTTCCAGGCGATCTTCCTGCCGGACTTCGCCTTCATGGTCTACCCCGGCTCGGCCGCGTACCTGGACTGGGATCCGCAGGGCCACCGGCTGGTCTCCACCGTGCTGGACCCCAACTTCGCCGGTGCCATCATCAACATGGCGCTGCTGCCGTCGCTCGCCATGCTGTCCTACGGCGTGCGGCAGCGGCCGTGGATGCTCGCCGTCCTCTTCCTCGCCCTGGCGCTGACGCTGTCGCGCGGGGCGATTCTCGCGTTCGTGATCGGCGTCAGCGTCATCGTGCTGGCGCGCGGCGTCTCCCGGCGCCTGGTGCGCGTGATGGCGGTGCTGCCGCTGGCGGTGCTGCCCTTCATCCCTTTCCTGATCCGCTACGCCATCCTGTACCGCAAGTTGGGGATCGGCGACAAGTCCGCCCTCGGACGCTTCGCCGGGTGGCTCATCGCGCTGCGCATGATCCGCGACCACCCGGTGATCGGCGTGGGCTTCAACACCTTCGGCTTCGTGTCGTCGCGCTGGGACGACGGGGTGACGGAGGTGATCAGCCGCTCCTCGTTCGGCGGAGACGGCGGGCTGCTGCTGGTGACGGTGCTCACCGGCGGCGTGGGACTGTGCTGCTTCCTGTGGATGCTGGGCGCGGCGGTCGCCAACTGCCGCCGCACGTGGCGCAACGCATCGGCACCCCCGATGTCGCGCGGCCTGGCCGCGGGCGTGGCAGCGGTGACGGTGGCGATCGTGATCCACGGATTCTTCCTGAACACGCTCTTCTATCCGTTCATCATGGAGCCGCTATGGGTGCTGTGGGGGCTGGCGTTCGTCGCCCGCCGCAGCCTCGCGGCGCGCGCTCCTTCGCCCGAGGCGCCCGCGCGGCCCCGCTTCGCCCTCGCACACCTGGGCGGGGGCGCGCTGCCTGCTCCCGCTCCCGCGCTCCGCGCGCGCGGCGCCACGGCCTGAGCCACGGATGATCGACAAGAACCTGAACTACGGCCGCCACGTCGTGCGCCGCTTCCTGGAGCAGGCGCGCCCCTTCTCGACCCTGCTCGACCTGGGCGCCGGCACGGGCGTGGACCTGCGCGCCGCGCGCGAGGTGCAGCCGGATGCGGAACTGCACGCCATCGAGGTGTGGCCGGAGTCGGTCCGCACGCTGGAGGGGATGGGCGTGCGGGTGCATCCCATCGACTTGGAGAAGAACCGCTTCCCGCTGGCGGACGGGTCGATGGACGTGGTGATGTCGAACCAGGTGCTGGAGCACACGAAGGAGATCTTCTGGATCTTCCACGAGGCCACGCGCGTCCTGCGGACCGGCGGCCACATGATCGTGGGCGTCCCGAACCTCGCGTCGCTGCACAACCGCCTGCTCCTGCTCCTGGGCCGCCAGCCGAGCGCGCTCCAGAACGCCACGGCGCACGTGCGCGGCTACACGCGGCGCGACATCGTCCGCTTCGTGGACCGCGTCTTCCCGGGCGGCTACAGCGTGCGCGCGTTCGGCGGGAGCAACTTCTACCCGTTCCCGCCGGCCATCGCACGGCCGCTCGCGAAGGCGCTTCCGGGGATGGCATGGGGCATCTTCCTGTTGCTGCGCAAGGAGCGCGAGTACGGCCGCGAGTTCGTGGAGTACCCGGTGCGCGAGCGGCTGGAGACGAACTTCTTCCTGGGCACGTGAGCGAGACAGCGGGTTTGTCCTCGGCCGACGAGGGGGCAAGGATCGGGATCGAGGCGCACGGGATCGGCGAGCGGCCCACGGGCGTGGGGACGTACGTCTACAAGCTCGTGGAGGCGCTGGGCCGTGTCGCACCCCGCGAGCCGCTGGTCCTCTACCGAAACACGACGGACGGGCCGCAGCTGCCGTTCCCCACGCTCTACGTGCCGCCCTCGCCGCTGTGGACCACGGCGCGGCTGCCGCTGCACTTCGCGCTGCACGGCGCGCCGCCGGTGATGCTCTTCCCCGGCCACTCGCGCTCCCTGTACTGCCCCGGCCGGAGCGCGGTGACCATCCACGACCTCGCCTTCGAGCTGTTCCCGGACCACTTCACCGCGGCGGACCGCCTGCGCCTGCGGCTGACGACGCGCAACGGCGTGACGCGCGCCGACCGCCTCATCGCCGTCTCCGAGGCGACGAAGCGCGACGTGGTGGAGCGGATGGGCGCGGCCCCGGACCGCGTCACCGTCGTGCACCACGGTGTGGACCACGCCGTCTTCCGTCCCTCGACCGCCGGCGAGGTGGATGCAGTGCGCGCGCGGCACGGGCTGCATCGTCCGTACGTGCTGGCCGTGGGCACGCTCCAGCGCAGGAAGAACCACGCGACGCTGATTCGTGCGGTGCACATCTTGCGCGGCCGGGGCGTGGACGTGGAGCTGGTGCTGTCCGGCGCGGGAGGATGGCTCTTCGACGAGACGCGACGCCTGGTGGACGAGCTGGGGATGGGCGATGCCGTGCGTTTCCTCGGCTACGTGCCGCTGGACGAGCTTCCCGCGCTGTACGCCGGCGCCTCGGCCGCCGCCCTTCTCTCGCTCTACGAAGGCTTCGGCCTGCCCGTGCTGGAGGCGATGGCGTGCGGCGTGCCCATGCTCGTCTCGGACACGTCGTCTCTGCCGGAGGTGGGTGGCGACGCCGTGCTGAAGGTGCCCCCGATGGACCTGGACGCCGTCGTATCCGCGCTCGACCGCTTGCTGCACGACGATGCGTTGCGCGCCGACCTCTCCGCGCGCGGCATCCGGCGCGCGGCGGGCTTCACGTGGGAGGCGACGGCGCGCGGCACCCTCTCCATCCTCCGCGATCTGCTGTGACGGCGGGTACGACCGGGAGCGAGACGGGTCGCGTGGGCGTCGTCATCCTCAACTGGAACGGGTTCGAGCTGACCCGGCGGTGCGTGGAGACGGTGCTCGCTTCAGACCATCCCGGCACCTTCCCCGTCGTGGTGGACAATGACTCGGCCGACGGTTCGTTCCAGCGGCTGCGCGAGGCGTTCCCGGATGTGGAAGTGCTCCAGTCCGGCGCCAACCTGGGCTACGCGGGCGGCAACAACGTGGGCATCCGCCGCGCGCTGGCGGACGGGGCGGAGTTCGTGTTCGTCATCAACAACGACACGGAGGTCCCGCCGGACTGCATCGGGATCCTGGTCGATGAGATGCGGCGCGACTCGCGGATCGGCCTGGCCGGACCGAAGGTCATCGACGCGATCCAGGGCTGCATCGGCGCCGTGGGCGGCACGATCCACTGGCCCACGGCCGAGCCGCGGCAGATCGGGTGCATGGAGGCGGACCGCGGGCAGTACCGCGACGTGGCGGACGTGGAGTTCGTGCCCGGCACGGCGGTGATGGCGCGGCGCAAGGCGCTGGAGCAGGTGGGGGAGATGCCCGAGCGCTACTTCATGTACTTCGAGGACGTTGCGTGGTCGCTCGGGTTCCGGCGCGCCGGCTGGCGGACGGTGGCGGTGCCGCGGGCTCACCTCCTGCACTACGAGTCGTCGAGCGCGGGGCGCAACTCTCCGCTCAAGACGTACTTCCAGGTGCGGAACAACCTGGCCTTCGTGGACGAGTGGGTGCCGGCGGACCAGCGCCGGGCCGTGGGGCGCCGCTTCCGCTTGAAGCTGGTGAAGCTGGCGGCCAAAGCCGTCCTCGCCCGCTCCGCGCCCCAGCTCGGGGCGATCATCGCCGGCTACCGCGACCATGCCGCGGGCCGCATGGACAACCCCGGACGCCGGTTCTGACGGCGATGGAGGGCGCAGCGTTGGAGGCCGTGCAAGCAGCAGCGAGGGAAAAACGGGCGGTGGATGCCGCGCGCGCGCCGGTGGTGACGGCTATCGTGCTCAACTGGTGTGGCGAGGCCGACACCGCCGCCTGCCTGCGCTCGCTCGCAGCGGGCGACTACCCGGCGCTGCGCGTGCTGCTGGTGGACAACGGCTCGCCCGACGGCTCGGGCGACGAGCTGCACGCGGCGTTCCCGGAGACGCCATACCTCCAGACCGGCACCAACCTGGGGTACACCGGCGGCAACAATCGGGGGATGGAGCGCGCGCTGGAGGACGGATGCGACTACGTGCTCGTCCTCAACAACGACACCGTCGCAGAGCCGGACTGCGTCTCCCGCCTGGTCGCCGCCGCGCGCTCGCGGCCGAAGGTCGGCGCGGTGGGGCCGAAGATCCTGTACGCCGACGAGCCGGACCGCATCTGGTTCGCGGGGGGCGACCTGTCGCGCACCCGTGCGCTGGGCACGCATCGCCGCGAGGGCGAGCGCGACGACGTCCCGGACCCGGCGGCGGCAGGGCCGGAGGAGGTCACCTTCCTCACCGGCTGCTGCCTGCTGATCCCGGCAGACGTGGTGCGCGAGGTGGGCGGGTTCGAGGAGGACTTCTTCGCGTACGCGGAAGACGTGGACCTTTCGCTGCGGCTGGCGGAGCGCGGCTACTCGCTGCTGTACGAGCCGCGGGCGCGCCTGCTGCACCGCATCTCCCCCACCGAGCAGCCCAGCCCGTTCGGAATCCGGCACGCCACGCGCAACCGGCGGCGGCTGGCGCGGCGGCGCTTCACGGCGGCCCAGCGAGTGCGGTTCGCGCTCTTTTTCTACCCCACGCGCCTCATCCGCGCGGCGGGCTACCTGCTGAGCGGCGACCGGCCCCGCGCCCGCGCCGTGTGGGACGGAGCGGTCGGGAGATGACGGGCGGCCCTTCATCTCCCGCGCCCGGCGGATACGATGTGGCCGTCGCCTTCCGCGTCTACCCCGGCGTCTCCAAGGCGCCGGTTCGCTTCGCGGACGACAAGCTGCGCCTGGCCGAGACCTGCCTGCGCAGCTTCGCGACGGCGGTGGGCGGCCTGCGCGTGAAGGTGTGGGCGCTGCTGGACGGCTGCGGGCCGGAGTACGACGGGCTGTTCCGGAGCTGCTTCGCGGACGAGGACCTCGTCGTACTCCGGCTGGAGCGCGAGGGGAACCAGGCGACGTTCCAGCGGCAGATCGACATCCTGCTGGGCCAGGACGCGGCGGACCTCGTCTACTTCGCTGAGGACGACTACCTGTACGCGCCCGGCTCGCTGGCCGAGATGGTGAGCTTCATCCGCGCGAAGCCCGAGGCGGACTTCGTGTCGCCGTACGACCACGCGGACTACTACCAGGAGAAGCTGCACCGGCACCCCGTGCGCGTGCAGGCGTTCGGCCGCAGGCACTGGCGCACGGCGAGCTCCACCTGCCTCACCTTCCTCACCCGGCGCGAGACGCTGCGGAAGGCGCGGCGGGTGTTCGAGACGTACTCCACCGGCAACTCGGACTTCTCGCTCTGGCTGAGCCTCACCAAGCTGGCCGGATGGAACCCGCTGCTCCCTTTCCTGTACCGGTTCACGGACCGGCGCTACGCGTCGCCGCTGCTGAGCGTGTGGCGCCGCACGGGATTGCAGATGCTCTTCGGTCCGCGCTTCACGCTGTGGGTGCCCATCCCCTCGCTGGCGACGCACATGGAGAGCACGGGCCTGGCCCCCGTCGTCGAATGGGAGCCGGTGATCGACGCCGTCGCCCCGCGCTGAATCGACCGGACGAGCGACGCTTCGCTTCCACCGATCCCATCGGCGGAACGACGACCGGTGGATCGATCGTGGACTCTCGACGGGGTTTCATCTACCGAAGCACCGGCGAATCCCCGGGACGG
>DASRQW010000472.1 GCA_035696245.1 Longimicrobiaceae bacterium
GCAGTCGCGCGCGCCGAAGCGCAGCACGTCCCCCAGCTTCAGCGCCGTCTCGGGGAAGGGGCGCGAGAGGGAGTGCGCGAAGGGGCTGAGCGTGGCCGCGACCGCCGCGTCCAGCGGCACGCGCGTGCGGGCGATGGGATCGCACAGGACGTAGCGCCCGGCCTTGGCGGGGAGGATGGCGACGGGGCGCTTGTCCTCGTCCACGTAGGCGACGAGCGGGCCGGAGTCCTCGCGCCACCAGCCGTCGCGCAGCAGCACGCGGCGGGTGCGGAGACGGGACGCGCGGGCGATCGAGTCCAGCGCCGAGCGGCTACCGAGCTTCTCGCCCGGAGGCGACGGGCGGACCGTGGCGCCCATCGCGTCGCCCACGAGGCGCGCGGCCGCGAAGAGGGCGTCCTCGTCTTCCGTGTCGGAGGCGCGGAGGCGCATGCCGGGGATGCGGCGCGCGCCCTCGTCGAAGGCGGAGACGAGGCGGGTGCAGGCGTTCGCGAGCGTCGAGCGGTCCAGCGCGGCCTTCTTCCGCAGCCGTTCGGCGGCGGCGCGGGCGCGGTCCTCGTCCGTGTCGCGGATCCAGCGGAGGACCAGCGCGTTCAGCAGGGCGATGCCCTCCCACGCCTCGGCCGCGTCCGCCGGGGCGGAGGAGAAGCGCAGGCGGCCGTCTTCCGCGGCGACGACCCACGCGCGGCGGGCGAGGGGGAGCGCCGCGCCGCCGTCCACGCGCAGGCCCGGCCGGCCGAGGAGGTGCGAGGCGCCGGAGAGGTGGCGCATCCAGACGACGCCGGAGCGGGGCCGGATCGCATCTCCCGGTTTGGCATCTACTTCGGTCCCTGCATCCACCTCGTCGCAAAGCTTGGGCACGCGGTCCAGGGCGATGCCCTCGGCGAGCAGCGACGCCCACGCATCCACCAGCTCCAGCACCTCGTCGCCGCCGTCTCCCGACGCCACGGCTTCGCGCATGCGCCGCTGCGGCAGGGCGAGCAGGCGCGTGCCCGCGGTGCCTACGGCGAGCAGGCCTACGTCCGCCTCGATCGACACCGAGGTGGCGGCGAGCAGCGGCTGGCCGGCGCCCACGCGGAAGAGGTGGCGGCGCGTGCCCGGCGCCCCGTCGCTCCCGATGCGGACGGCGAACACGTCCACGCGCCCGCGCTCCACCACCCAGGCGCCGTCGCCCTGGAGCAGGAACGCGCGGTCGGCGCCCGCTGCGACCTGCGTCCCCTCGCGCAGGAAGAGCGTGGAGATGCGCGGCGGCGCTTCGGCGGGCGCCAGCGCTTCGGCCGCGCCGGCTTCGGGCTCGGCGACGCTCATTCGGCCTCCATCAGGCGGGCGTAGGGGCCGGGCTCGGCCATCATCTGCTGGTGCGTGCCGCGCTGCACGATCTTGCCGGCGTCGAGCACGATGATCTCGTCGCAGTCGCGGATGGTGCTGAGGCGGTGCGCGACGATGAGGCATGTGCAGCCGCGGCGGCGCAGGTTGTCGTCGATCACCTGCTCGGTGCTGGGGTCCAGGGCGCTCGTGGCCTCGTCCAGCACCAAGATGCTGGGGTTGCCCACCAGCGCGCGGGCGATCTCGAGCCGCTGGCGCTGGCCGCCGCTGAAGTTGCGGCCTCCCTCCTCCACCGTGCCCAGGTAGCCGCCTGGGCGCGAGGTGACTTCGTCGTGGATGGCCGCGTCGCGCGCCGCGGCGATCAGGTCCGTCTCGGGCACGGTGGGGTCCCACAGCGTCAGGTTGTCGCGGACGGTGCCCTCGAACAGGAAGATGTCCTGGTCCACGAAGGCGAGGGACGAGGAGAGGACGCGGCGCGGCACCTTCACGCGCGGCACGCCGTCGAGCGTGACCTCGCCCGCCCACGGCTCGGAGAGGCCGCAGACCAGGCGCGCGATGGTGGACTTCCCGCAGCCGCTGCCGCCCACGAGCGCGACGCGGCTGCCGGGCGCGAGCGACATCGAAAGCCCCTGCACGAGTGGCGGCTCCACGGGGTTGTAGCCGAATGCGACGTCCGCCAGCTCGAGGCGGCCGGTGAGCTTGCCCCACGCCTCCGCCTCTTCGGGGTCGTCGTCCAGCCCCTCCTGCCGCTTGGCGCGGAGCACGTCGTCCAGACGGCTCATGTCGCCGCGCACCTCCTGGAGCGTGCTGCCCATCTCCACCAGCCGGTTCACGGGCGTGACGAAGGAGAGCATTAGGGCCTGGAAGGCGATCAGCATGCCCATGCTCATCTTCCCGTCCATCACCTGCAGCCCGCCGATGCCCAGCACCAGCGCGGAGTTGAGGGCGAAGAGGAGCGGGGGGACCGACGCGAGGAGCTGCGTCTGCAAGGCGAGCTGCTGCTGTGCGTTGACGACCTTGGCCTGGTAGCCGGACCAGCGCGCGAAGAAGTCCGATTCCGACCCCGTGGCCTTCAGCGTCTCGATGGTCTGCAGGCCGCCCATGGCCACGCCGGTCAGCTTGCCGCGGTCCTGCCCCAGGCGGAGGTTCAGGTCCACGCGCTTGCGCGATACCCAGCGCAGCGCAGCCATGTTCAGCACCGCCGTGCCCACGCCGAGGAGCGTGAGGCTCACGCTGTACTGGAGCATGACCACGCCGTAGAAGGCGAGCGCCACCAGCCCCAGGACGTTGGTCGCCAGGTCGCCGGACAGCACCTGCGCCACGCGGTCGTTGATGGCGACGCGCGACCCGATCTCGCCCGCGAACCGCTGGGTGAAGAACTGGATGGGGAGGTGGAGGACGTGCCAGAAGAAGCGCGACGACGTGTCGAGCGCCAGCTTGGTTTCCAGCCGCAGCAGGTAGC
>DASRQW010000473.1 GCA_035696245.1 Longimicrobiaceae bacterium
CCCGTGCGCCTTCCCGCGGACCTGCGGACGCTGGACCATGCCGTGCTGCCCGGCCTGGGCGAGCGGCATCCGTGGGTTGACCCCGTGCACGACTGGCTCACCGACTCGCTGCTGCTGCTCAGCGAGCCGCTGGAGCCGGAGAGCGTGAAGGGGCTGAAGGGATACCGCACGCAGCGGCAGGGCGACGCGCGCTTCGGCGAGGCGAGGCTGGCGCTTCCGCTGCGCGCGGAGTTCTTCCGCTGGTTCTCGCCAGACGACGTGGACCGGATGCTGGCGGTGGATGTGCTGCCGAGCGGGTCGGTGACGGTCTCCCTGACGCTGGACGTGGGGCCGGAAGACGGCGGGGAGCGCGTGGTGGTGCGCCGCACGTACGACGAGGGACACGTGCGCCGTGAGGCGGGGCCGGGCCTGGCGATATGGCCCTCGTTCCAGCACGACCGGTGGAAGGACTACGTGCTGTTCCGCACCGACAGCACCACGCTGCTGGCCGAGAACATGACGGTCGAGGCGTTCGCCGGCGGCCGGCAGATCGCGGCCGAGCGCGTACGCCGCACCCCGCTGGTGGAGGCCGTCGCGCTCTCCACCGCGCCCGAGGTGCTGGAGATCCGCAGCACCGTGGCCGGGCCCGGCCGCGTGGAGCCGCTGGGCGTGGTGCTGCCGCGCTTCGTGGGCACCGACTCGGCCACGCAGACGCGGTGGGAGGTGGGGGTGGACTTCGGCACCTCCAACACCGTCATCAGCATCCGCGAGAACGAGCAGCCCGCCGCGCGCCTCTTCGGCTCGGAAGACCTGATGCTGCCGCTCACGCACACAGGCCCCGGCACGGCGGACCTGATGTCCGCGTACTTCTTTCCCGCGTCCATCCCCGAGCGGCCGTTCGGCACCGCGGTGGTGCACATGAAGAACCTGCCGCGGCTGGACGTGGAGGCCGAGAAGCTGGGCCTGCGCGTGACGGTGCCGTTCTCCGGCTACGTGGACAGCTACGAGACCAACAAGGTGGCGGGCGACCTCAAGTGGTCGCGCCAGAGCCACTCGTACTTCCTCTCCGCGTCGTTCCTGCGCCACGTCGTCGCCACCGTCCTGGGCGAGGCCGTTCAGCACGGCGTGGACCCGGCGCACGTCACCTTCCGCTGGGCGTACCCGCGCGCCTTTTCCACATCTCAGGTCAACCAGCTCCGCAAGCAGTGGCAGCACGTGATGGCCACCTTCGCGCACCTGGGCCTGGCCGAGGGCGCGCTGCGCGAGGAGCTGGACGAGAGCACCAGCGCGCTGCGGCACTTCTTCAACGCAGGCCAGGTGGGCGTCGCCGGCGACATGCAGGCGATCCTGGACATCGGCGGCGGCACGTCGGACCTGGCGGTGTACGGGCGCAACAAGGTGCTGGTGCTGGACTCGGTGATCCTGGGCGGGCGCAACCTGACCGGCCGCCGCCAGCAGGCCGCCTCGCAGGAGATGCTGGGGAACCCGTTCGTGGACGCCTTTTTCCGCTGGGCGTGCGAGCACGACCTGCCGCAGCAGGCCCGCGGTGTGGTGGAGACGTACCTGCGCGACGGCGAGGTGCACCTGGCGTTCAGCTACCTGGTGGGCACCGCGTGGTTTCAGCAGGGACGCGCGGCGCTGTTCCACGCCGACGCCGCGTTCCACGGCTTCCAGGGCATCATCTTCTACTTCTTCGGCGCGCTCTTCTACTACGTGGGCCTCACCTTCCGCGCGCTGGCGCCCGAAGGGGCGCCGGTGGAGCTGCCGCAGCGCGTCGTCCTCGCGGGCAACGGCAGCCGCTACATCGACTGGCTCACCGACCTCGTCCCGTCGCACGGCCCCGACGTGTTCAAGCGGGCGCTGGCCGCGCTGGCCGTGGCGGGAGCGGGCCCGGGCGCCGTTGCGTCCCGGCCGCCGCACGTAGAGCGCAGCGACAAGCCCAAGGAGGAGGTCGCGCGCGGACTGGTGGCGCTGGTGCAGACGTCGCAGCTCAGTGACACGGGCGCTGCCCTCACCCCCGTGATCGGCGAGCGGCTGGTGACGGGGAACGGGGCGGGAGACGCGGAGCGGCGCCTGGACGTCACCTCGCGCTTCGACGCGGGCGAGGTGGTGGACCAGGCGTGGGCGGCGGGGATGCGGTGGGAAGACGGGGAGATGGAGATCGAGCGCTTCCACGCCGCGCTGCTCGGCGCGGTCGGCGGCGTCGGGTCCTACGGCGAGCAGTGGGCGCGCACCGGGGCCCGCTACCGCTCCTTCTTCCAGACCCTCGACCGCCGCGACCTGCAGGAGGAGACGCGGCGCCGGCTGGAGTATCAGACAGGGCTGGAGAGCGGCTTCCGCGGCTCCATCTTCCTGCTCGAAGCCACGGCGGTGCTGGACCTCATGCGTGACGCCTTCTTCCGGAGGTAGGCCGTGGATCTCATGATGCGCTGGCTGCCGCTGGCCGTCTCGCTCGTGGCCGCGCTCGTCGCCGGCATGGCGTTCCGCACCGCGTCGGACGCCCGGTCGCGCGTGGACCGCATGCGGTCGGACGAGAAACGCGCGTCCCCGCAGCCCCGCCAGGTGGTGGACGGCAGCGTCGTCTCCCGCGGAGAGCACGACCAGCTGATGAAGCGAGTCCTCGATCTCTCCGCCGAACTGCGCGACTTGCGGGAATCGGTGGAGGCGACAGATGCGCCCGAGCCCGTCTCCGCCACTTCCCCTCGTACGGCCGACACGGACGGTGGATACCGGCGGACCGAGCCGGCGTATTCCCCGCCTCCGCCCAATGGCCAGCCGGTAGAGCTGTACGACGGTGGCGTGGTGCCCTCGCGGTCGCTGACGCCCGTAGCCACGCTGGTGGAGCAGGGATCGGGGCGCGCGCTGCTGTACCTGAACGAGCAGGTGGAGATCGATCACATGGCGCTGGAAAAATGGTCGGAGTTCTTCGATTTCGGCGGTGGCGGGGCGTATGCCCGCTACCGCACCGACAAGCCCGCTGTCCTCCAGTGGGACAAGGGCAGCAGCCGGGGCACCCTCGTGGAGCGCGGCACCGCACGTAACCTCTGATGTCCAGCATGACACCCTCCGCCACACCAGACGGCCCCTCGCTCGAGCCCGAGAACCTTCCCGAAGTGCCGCTCGTGGGCGGCGCTCCCCCTCCGCCTCTGGAGATGATCCGGCCGCCGGAGGCCGGGCACCTGCTCGCCCGCCGCTGGTGGATCGCGGGGATCGCGTTCTACGCCGCGTTCGTGGTCGTGTTCGTCTACAGCCTCCTCGGCGCGCCCGGCTCCTCGCTGCTCCAGCTCTTCGGGCTCGGCGAGGCGCGGAACCCGGCGGTCGCTGTGCTGGTGCTGGGCGGCATCGCACTATTCGTTGCTGCGGAGCGGTTCGCGAGTAAGGATATTCGAGCTATCGCGGACGAAGAGGAGGACATTAACTGGGTACTGAAGTACAAGCGGGAAGGGCTTCCACTCGTCTTCATGGACAAGGGCCGTCGTGAGGAGATGTACGACGCGAAGATCCGCTCGCTCCAGACCGATGCAACCACACGCGTCGAGACGCTGGTGGACGACCGGGTGCGCCGCATGTACGACGCGCATCTGGGCACGGGCTCCGCCCAGATCTCCACCGAGGACCTGCGCGGCATCGCCGAGAAGCGGACGGCGCGCTTCGGCAGCTTCACGCGCTACGCGTCATCGCTCCTGCTCCTCCTGGCCGTCCTCGGCACATTTGCTGGCGTGAAGACCGCGCTGCCCAGTTTGATTCAGGCCGTCTCAGCCTCTGGCGGAGATGGCGTGCAGACCGCCCTTGTGAAGCCGCTGCAGGCGGTTGCGGACGCATTCGGCGGCAATGCGCTGGCGCTCGTCGGCGCAATCGCCGCGGGGCTGATGGCGCAGGGGCTGGCCGTGGGCCGCCGCAACCTGCTGGAGCGCCTTGAGCTGGTCTCGGCCGAGTACATCTACGACAACCGCCGCACGCAATCCGCCGATCCTCTGCGGGCGGCGGTCGAGGCGCTCACCGAGAGCGCGGAGGAGATCCGGGAGGCGAGCCGCTCGTTCGGGGGAATCGAAGGGGCGCTGCAGGTGCTGGGCGACGACTTCCGTTCGGCGCTCGTGGAGTTGAAGGAGCGGCTCGTGGTGGTGGTGGAGCAGCAGGACCGCAACCACCAGGAGGATACGGCTCGCGGCCTCCAATCCATGCAGCAGCAGTTGGCAGAGCTGCGCCGGGCGGTGGATGCGAACAGCCGCGTCTACCAGGGCCTGGTGGATAGCGTGGGCGCCCGCGCCGCCGAGACCCGCGAGTCGGTGGCGGAGATGCGCGACGCCACCGGCCAGCTCACCCGCGGGCTGGAGGCGGTGCTGCGCCTCGGCGAGTCGTCCGAGCGCGCCTCGCGGCAGATCGACGAGGCGCTGGCGGGAGTGGCCTCGGTCGCCGAGCAGGTTCGCGAGCAGGGCGGGGCGCTGGCGGACGTGGTGGGCGGCCTCACCCCCGCGCTGCTGGGCGTGGGGGAGACGGTGCGCACGGCCAGCGAACGCATCGGCAGCATCGACGAGCGGGCGGCGAAGGCGTGGACCGAGGCATCGCTCCAGATCACCCGGCAGATTGCGGAGCTGCCCCGAGCCTCGGCGGCGGACCGCTATCCGGCGTCCGGTCCCGCCACATCTTCCTCCCCCACCGTCTCCGGAGTGGGGCCCGACGGCGTCGCGCTGCTCCGGCGCATCGCATCGGCGGCGGAGGCGAACTCGCAGCGGCTCACGGCGCGCACGCTGGTACTGCTGCCCATGGCCGGCGTGACGGGCGCGGCGCTGCTGCTGTACGGCATCTACCGCCTGGCCCTGCGCTTCGGGCTGACCTGAGATGGCGATGCACGACGAGCTGACGGGCGAGGAGGGCTCCGGCCCCTGGCCCGCCTTCGCCGACCTCCTGGCCGCCACGACGCTGCTCTTCCTGGTCCTCTTCGCCGCCGTGGCGGTGCCCGCCATCCAACGCGCCGGGGCGGCCGACGCGAGAGAGAACACGCTGAAGAAGCTGGAGGTCGCCATCCGCGGGGCCGACACCGACAGCCGGGTCAGCGTGCGGCGCGTGGGCGACTACCTGCTGGTGCGCATCGAGGGCGACGCCACCTTCCCGGTCGACCGCTTCGAGCTGGCGAAGCTCAAGCCCGAGGGCAAGGTCATCCTCCGCTCGTTCGGCGGGTTCCTCCGCAGGCCCGAAGTGCTGCCCAACATCGACCAGGTGCAGGTGGTGGGGCACACCAGCAGCGAGGGCTCGCCGGAGCGCAACTGGATCCTCTCGGCCTCGCGCGCGGCCACCGTGTCGCTCTTCCTCATCGACAGCGTGGGTATCCCTGCGTGCCAGGTCTCGGCGCTGGGGCGCAGCCGGTACTACCCGGTGAACCCCGCCGCCGCCGCGTCCGGGCACGTGGACGAGGCCGACCGCCGCATCGAGCTGGAGATCCGCCCCGTCATACCGTCAGACACCGTGCAGCAGGCCCGCCGGAAGAGTTGCGTGGAACGCCGCGGATGAGCGGCTGGCCCACGCCCATCGCGGACGGGGCGCTGCGCAACCCCGTGGGCATCCCCCCCAACGTGGACCAGTGGCTGCGCGGGATCGAGATGCGCGCGCGGTCCATGCACGCGCGCCTGGAGCAGGCTTGCGCCGCCAGCCAGCCCCTCCCCGCCCTGCGCTCGGCCTTCGACGAGCTCTCGCTCTTCCTGGGCGAAGACGCCGCGAGCCCCTTCCGGCGCCTGCTCCGCCGCCCCCTGGCGCGCCTGGCGCTGCACCTGCCGGCGTCCCGGGCGTTCGACGCTTACGTCCGGCGCATGTTCGAGCGGGGGAATGGAGCGATCGAGCTACAGGCCGCGGCCGAGGCGTTCCGGCGCGAGATGGAGGGTGTCGCCCACCGCTACTCCCGCCTGCCCTACTTCACCGCCACCTGGCTGGCCGAGGCCCGCGTGACGGCCACCGAATTGGAACGGGCGCAGCGGGTGGAGAACGTGGAGTCGCTGCGGCGGCGGATGGCGCGCGTCGTACGCCGGCTGGAGGAGTTGGAGCGCTACCTTCCGCCCACCGGCGCGTTCCCGTCTCCGTCGTCCGATACCGCACGATCCGGCATCCCGCCTTCCGACACCACGTCGTTCGATACCGCACCATCCGGCATCGTAGAATCGTCGGACGTCGCTCAGCCGTTAACCGAGCCGACGGTGCCGGAGCTGCGCGCGGCGCTGGCGCTGCGGCTGGAGCGGCGGGCTGCAGCTCGTCCGCCGGAGGACACCGCGGACACGTTGCGGGCCGCGGGGGCGCTGCACGTGGCCGCGCTGGGCAGCGCCGGTGGATGGGCGTCGCCGGCGCGCGAGTCGCGGCACGTGGTGGCCGAGCGCCTGGCGCTGGAGGCGATGCGGCCGGGCGAGTCGCTGGCGCCGGAGGGCGAGGATGTGGACCTGTGGGGAGGGCTGCTGGGCTCCGCCACGGCCGCGCTCTACGGCCAGCCGGGCGAAGGATGGCAGGCGCAGCTCCCGGTGGACCGCGGCGCGGAGGATGACAGCGACGTGGATGGGACGCGGACCATCCTGTACGCGGTTCCCATCGACGACACGTTCGTCTGCCTCACGCCAGCGCACCCGGCGCCCGTGCGCGTGCATGCCCGCCGCGCCCGCGTGGGCGACGTGGTGGACTGCCGCATCTTCGCGGAGGACGCCGAGACCGAGCTGTCGCGGGCGCTCGCGGTCGACCCGCTCTTCGACGGCATCGCGCCGGATGCGGCAGGGTGGTACGTGACCGGGACGGAAGCCCGTGTCCGGGTGTTCGCGGGCGAGGGCGGCGACTGGTTCGGGCGCGTGGAGCGGAAGGGCGCGGCTAAGCTGCTCGCCACCCCGGGCTGGCAGCCGGCGGTGGACGAGCCGGGCGCGCTACGGGTCGTGGCCGGCTCCCGCCCGGGCCCGGAGCCCCTCGCCGTGGGCGGCGACGCGCGCGAGCCCGTGACGTTCCTGGGCACGGTCTCGCGCGAGGTGCGCACTCCGTTCGCCGAGCATCCGTGGGGCTGGCTGAAGACCCCCGTCTCGCCCGGCGGGCTCGACGCCGAGCGCGACCTCTTCCATGCGCTGGCGCCTGTCCGCCCGGGCATGGCGCTGCGGCTGCTGGGCACCGCGCGCACGCGGCCGCAGGACGGCGAGGGCTTCCTCTACGCGCGGCCGTTCGCCTTCCGGCTCGGCGATTCGCCTCCGCTGCGGAGTTGGATGGACGGCGCTGCCCGGTACGCATTCGTGCGAGCGGTCGCCCGCGCGGCCGCCGGGGTGCACGAGGCCGGCTTCGCGCTGGGGGTCTACCACCCGGACGCCTTCGCGTTCGGCGTGGAGTGGGATACGGAAGAACGCGGGTTCCGCCCCTCCGCCGTGGTGGTCGAAGCCCCGTGCGCGCGCCGCTTCGGCGAGCGCTTCTCGCCGCCCGCGGACGCCCTGGCCACCTCGCTCGAGTTCCCGCGGCTGCGCTTCCGCGGCGTCGCGCCCGTGATCCGCGTGGGCGACACCGCTAACCCCGAGACCGACGCGATGAGCTTCGGGCTGATGGTGCTGGAGCTGCTCGCCACGCGGCCTCTCCCCGTGCAGGGCTGGCTCCCGTGGGACCGCATCCCGCAGGTGGTGGCGGCGCACGGCTCCTGCTTCACGCGCCCGGCGCTCGCCACGAAGGTCGCCGCCTGCCTGGAATCCGTAGCGCACTCCGCGCAGCTCCTCTCCTTCATGCGCAGCCTCACCGAGAAGTAGCTCCATGGCCCGTGGCGGCGGTGTTATCTTGAGACGCGCCCCCGGTGGCCCGCTCCGTGCCGGAGGTTTTCGTCCGCATCCTCGCCGACGCCGACGCTCATGAATCAGACCATGCTCCAGCAGCGCCTGAACGTGGACCCTGACGTGATTGCGGAATTCTGCCGCAAGCACCACATCTCCCGTCTCGCGTTCTTCGGCTCGGTGCTCCGGGACGACTTCAACCCGGAGAGCGATATCGATGTCCTGGTGGACTTCGAGCCCGGCCACATTCCTGGCATGATGGCAATCATTGGGATGGAACTGGAGTTCTCCGAGTTCATGAACGGAAGGAAGGTCGACCTGAGAACTGCGAAGGACCTCAGCCGGTACTTCCGCGCAGAGGTGGTCGCCACTGCGGACGTGTGGTATGACGCTGCCTGATTCGGTGAGGCTGCGGCACATGCTGGAGGCGGCTGACGAGGCGGTCGGTTTTACCGGAGGCCGCACACGCCACGCGTTGGAGCACGACCGGGCGCTTGCTTTGGTGCTCGTGAAGCTGATCGAAATTGTGGGAGAAGCTGCATCGAGGGTATCCGAGCAAGGGCGGTCGGCCGCTTCGCATCTCCCGTGGCCGTTGATGACAGGCATCCGGAACCGGCTTGTGCACGCCTACTACGACATCGACCTGGACATCGTGTGGACGACGGTAACAGTCGAGTTTCCCCAACTCTGCACCCAACTGGAAGCCATCCTCGACGCACCAGCGGGCGGCGCACACACGGAAGCCGACTGATGCCGATCGCGACGATCAACCCCGCGACGGGGGAGACGCTGGAGACGTTCGAGGCGCTGGGCGAGGCGGAGGTGGACGCCAGGCTCACCCGCGCCGAAGAGGCGTTCCGGCAGCACAGCCGCACGTCTTTCGCGGAGCGGGCGGCGAAGATGACGCGCGCGGCGGAGATCCTCGAGGGCGAGAAGGACGCGCTGGGCCGGATGATGACGACGGAGATGGGAAAGACGCTCGCGGCCGCCGTCGCCGAGGTGGAGAAGTGCGCCACCACCTGCCGCTTCTATGCCCAGAACGCCGAGCGCTTCCTGGCCGACGAGGAGCTGGAGACGGACGCCGTCCGCAGCTTCGTCGCGTACCTGCCGCTGGGTCCGGTGCTGGCGGTGATGCCGTGGAACTTCCCGCTCTGGCAGGTCTTCCGCTTCGCCGCGCCCGCGCTGATGGCCGGCAACGTGGGTGTCCTGAAGCATGCGAGCAACGTCCCGCGCTGCGCCCTGGCCATCGAGGTTGTGTTCCGCCGGGCAGGGTTCGCGGCGGGCGCGTTCCAGACGCTGCTGGTGGGCTCGGACGCGGTGGGGCGCATCATCGACGACCCGCGCATCCGGGCGGCGACCCTCACGGGCAGCACGCCGGCGGGCAGCAGCGTGGCCGAGCGAGCGGGCAAGCGGCTGAAGAAGACGGTGCTGGAGCTGGGCGGCAGCGATCCGTTCATCGTCATGCCCAGCGCGGACCTGGAAGCGGCGGCGAAGACCGCGGTCAAGGCGCGCACCATCAACAACGGCCAGTCGTGCATCGCCGCCAAGCGCTTCATCGTGCACGAAGCCGTGGCGGACGAGTTCGAGCGGCTGTTCGTGCGGGAGATGGAGGCGCTCACGGTGGGCGACCCGATGCTGGAGTCCACGGCCGTGGGGCCCCTGGCGACGGCCAGCATCCGCGACGAGGTGGAGGAGCAGGTGGCGAGGTCGGTACGCATGGGCGCGCGCGTCCTCACCGGCGGCGAGCGCGTACCCGGGCCCGGCTTCTTCTACCGTCCCACCATCCTCACCGACATCCCGGAAGCGTCGCCCGCGTACCGCGAGGAGGTGTTCGGGCCGGTGGCGCTGCTCTTCCGCGTGCCAGACGTGGACGCCGCGATCCGCCAGGCGAATGACTCGCAGTTCGGCCTGGGCAGCAGCGTGTGGACGAACGACGAGGCCGAGCGCGAGCGCTTCGTCCGCGAGATCGAGGCGGGGATGACGTTCGTGAACGCGATGGTCGCTTCGGACCCGCGGCTGCCGTTCGGCGGCGTGAAGGAGTCCGGCTACGGGCGCGAACTGGGCACCTTCGGCATCCGAGAGTTCGTAAACGTCAAGTCGGTGTGGATCGACCAGCCGAAAAACACGGCGGGCGCCGCGGCGGAGTAGCACACGAGGAGCGCGCGGGCGATCCGCCAGATGGACGGCGGATGGGAGATGCGGAAGGGGGAAGCGGCCGGCGTGGCGCTTCCCCCTTCGATACGTATACCGGCCTGGCTGGGTCAGCCGTCGTAGCGCGGACAGCTCGTGCTCACCGGGCAGGCGTACACGTACGTCTGCTTCGGGCAGCACGACGTGGGCGAGGCCGAGACCATCTGCCCCTGCACGGTTCCGAGCTCCGCGCGGGTCTCCACGCTCGTCTCGAACGACTCCACGGCCAGGGCGTCCAGCTTCAGCTTGCGCATGATGCTCCTCGTGATCGGGAACGGTGCGGCAGGGACGCAGCACCTTGCGGTTGAAGGTAAAACACACCCGCAGATCATGCAAGTGTAGACTGGAAATGGGTTTAGCTGCCACAATCGGGTGTTGCAGATCGGAAAACACGTGGCGTTCAGGCTGAAGCTGCATCATCAGCGTTCTCAATGGCGCTCACCGCGATGACGCATTCGGCTTCGTATCTCCGTAGATGCGAACCTCGCGAATGACGGGGCACGCTGAGGCCGGGATCGATTTACGGCGCCTCGCTCGATGCGGGCGTCTCGCGCCCCAGGGAGTGACCGCGGAGCTCGGCGCGAAGGGATGAACGGAGGAGGGGGAGATGCACGCGGCGTCTCCCCCTTTTCCGTATCCAGCTTGCTGCGTCACCTCGCCGTCACGGCGTGCACGGCACGCTGGGCGGGCATGCGAAGACGAGCGACCGGTTGGAGCAGCAGTACGTGGGGGCGAAGGTCAACGCCTGGGCCTGCACGGTGCCTTTGCCATCGGCCATCATCGCCGCGGTGGTCTCGAACGAATCGACCGTCAGGTTCTCCAGCTTCAGCTTGCGCATGATGCTTTCCTTGTCGTCGGGGAGGGGGGCGCAGGAGGAGTACGACCGGTGAACGTAAATCCACCGGATCGTGATGTCGAGGCCCAAGATGCGCGCGTCGGGACGATCAACGGAAGCGGCGGTGACGGAGAGGACGCCTGCGGAGTGCCGCACGAGCGAGGCGTCGCGTGGGTTTTACGGAGTGCCGCATCTTCCAATCGTGTGGAGCGGAAGGTCGTCGGTCGACCCTAGCGCGTGGCGCGGCAAGGGGATAGCGTGCCTGTCACACGTCGTTCCGCCCACCCCCGATCTCCAGGCTGACTGCCATGATCCGCTCCCGTTCGCTCGCCGCGGCGCTCGCGCTGCTCGCCACCGCAGGTGCCGCCCACGCGCAGGCGTCCCCGTACCACGTGATCTCGCGCGTGCGGCTGGGCGGCGAGGGCGGGTGGGACTACGTGACGGCCGACGCCGACGCGCACCGGCTGTACCTGTCGCGCGGCTCGCACGTGATGGTAGTGAGCACGGACAACGACAGCGTGGTGGGCGACATCCCCGGCACCACGGGCGTGCACGGCATCGCGCTGGCGCCGGCGCTGGGCCGCGGCTTCACCAGCAACGGCCGCGACTCCAGCGTCACCATCTTCGACCTGAAGACGCTGGCGGTCGTGGGCTCGGTGCACGGCACGGGGCGCAACCCGGACGCGATCGCGTACGACTCCGTGTCCGGCCGCGTGTTCGCCTTCAACGCGGGCGGCACGACGGCCACGGCCATCGACGCGGCGACGGGCGCCATCGCCGGCACGGTGGAGCTGGGCGGGCGGCCGGAGTTCGCCGTGGCGGACGGGCGCGGGCGGATGTTCGCCAACCTGGAGGACAAGAGCGCCATCGTCGCCTTCGACACGCGCACGCTGCGGGTGGCGGGCACGTACCCGCTTGCGCCGTGCGAGGAGCCGAGCGGCCTGGCGATGGACCGCGCGCACCGCCGCCTCTTCGCGGTGTGCGGCAACAAGTCGATGGCCGTGGTGGATGCGGACAACGGCCACCTCGTCGCCACGATCCCGATTGGCGACGGGCCGGATGCGGCGGCGTTCGACCCGGCCACGGGAGATGCGTTCAGCTCCAACGGCGAGGGCACGCTCACCGTCGTGCACGAGGCGTCGCCCTCCAGCTTCGCCGTAGTGCAGACGCTGCCCACGCAGCGCGGGGCGCGTACCATGGCGCTGGACCTGCGTACGCACCGCATCTACCTGGTCACGGCGGAGTTCGGCCCGCCGCCCGCGCCCACCGCCGAGCGCCCGCACCCGCGCCCCAGCGTCGTGCCCGGCAGCTTCACGCTCCTGGTCATCGGCCGCGACTGAGCAGGCCGGGAGGGTGATCGCGCCGCCGGAAGTCCCGCTTTTCGCAGCCGTGGATGCGCTGCCGGAGTTCGCGCTCTCGGCGGGTTCGCCGGTGGGCGCGGACTTCCTGCGGCGGGGCGTGGCGGACTTTCGCGCGGCGGCGGCGTACGTGCACGCGCTGCCGTACGGCCGCAACTCCGACCGGGCGGACCCCGCGTGCGTGCTGCGCGAGGGATGCGGAACGTGCAGCACCAAGCACGCGCTGCTGGCCCGGCTCGCGAGCGAGCATGGGCAGAGCATGGATCTCGCCGTCGGCGTGTACGAGATGACGGAGGCGAACACGCCCGGCGTCGGCGCGGTCCTCCACCGCCACGCGCTGCACGGCATCCCCGAGGCGCACTGCTACCTCGTCTCGCGCGGCGTGCGGGTGGACGTGACGCGCGCAGGCGCGGACGCGGCGGAGCCCATCGCCCGCTTCATCCACGAGGAGACGATCTCGCCGGAGCAGATCGGCGAGCACAAGCTGCGCATCCACCGCGAAACCATGCAGCGCTGGCTGGATTCGGGAGATGCGGGGCGCCCGATGGACCTCGCCACCGCCTGGCGCATCCGCGAGGATTGCATCGCCGCGTTATCCGAGGAAGGCTGATCGAAGCGGCAGCATCGGCGGACCGCGCGATCTGCGGTTCGGGAGATTATGCGGAATCCGGGTAGATCGACTTGCCTTCGCGGAGTTCTCGCCGAAGCGGTTCAGCCCATCGGGAGCAGCCCACGGAGGTGGGCTTCGCGCCATCGTAGCCCGCGGCTTTGGCCGCCAGGGCGATGCTGGCCGCACCGACTCTCCCGGACTTCGTGAGCATCGGCCGGCGGACCTCGCGTTCGCCGGCCGATGCGTTTCTCCAGATCAAGCGCGGAGTTCGTGTGCGGAATCGGTGCGCGACCGGAACGGCTGCGCGCGCGGAGAGGGCGGATGCGATGAATCGCACCCCTACGCGTCGCAGGTTCGATTGCGAGCGGCGGACCGAGTGTGCGCCGGTTCGCATCTCCCGAAAAACGGCGGGGACGCTTCCCTTTCGGAGGGTTCGCGGGTAAGATGATGGCGGCTCGAACGTCCGTCCGAACGACGGATGTGCCCCGATCTCGGCCCGACGGCCGGCGCCTCCCGCCGTGCATCTCCATCCCCACCTGCAGCACCATGCCCAAGAACCTGTCCAAGCTACTCTGGGCCGCCACCGCGCTGCTCGGCGCCGGCGCGCTCGCGCTGGTGGCCCTGCACCGCGGCGAGTCCATCAACGCCGCGTGGATCGTGGTGGCCGCCGTGTGCACCTACCTCACGGCGTACCGCTTCTACGCGCGCTTCCTGGCGAACCGCGTGTTCGGGCTGGACGACGCGCGCGCCACGCCGGCCGAGCGGCTGGACAACCACGTGGACTTCATCCCCACCAACAAGTGGGTCCTCTTCGGCCACCACTTCGCGGCGATCGCGGGGGCCGGGCCGCTGGTGGGGCCGGTGCTCGCCGCGCAGTTCGGCTACCTGCCCGGCACGCTGTGGCTGATCGTGGGCGTGGTGCTGGCGGGCGCGGTGCAGGACTTCGTGATCCTGTTCGCCTCCATGCGGCGCGACGGCAAGTCGCTGGGACAGATGGCGCGCGAGGAGATCGGCTCGGTGGCGGGCTACACGGCCATGGTGGCGGTGCTGGCGATCATGGTGATCCTGCTGGCGGTGCTCGCGCTGATCGTGGTCAACGCGCTGAAGCACTCGCCGTGGGGCATGTTCACCATCGCCTGCACGGTGCCCATCGCCCTGCTCATGGGGTGGTGGATGCACCGCTTCCGCCCGGGCAAGGTGGGCGAGGCGTCGGCCATCGGCGTGGTGCTGGTGCTCTCCGCAGTGGTAGCGGGGGGATGGGTGAACGCGTCGCCCGCGTGGGCCGCGTGGTTCACGGTGGATGGCACCACGCTGGTGTGGCTGCTCGCAGGCTACGGCTTCATCGCCTCCGTGCTCCCCGTCTGGGTGCTGCTCTGTCCGCGCGACTACCTGTCGACCTTCCTGAAGATCGGGACCATCCTGGCGCTGGCGGCGGGCATCCTGGTGTCGCTGCCGGTGATCCACATGCCGGCGCTCACGCGGTTCACCGACGGCACGGGGCCCGTCTTCTCCGGCAAGCTCTTCCCGTTCGCCTTCATCACCATCGCGTGCGGCGCCATCAGCGGCTTCCACGCGCTGGTCGCGTCGGGCACCACGCCCAAGATGCTGACCAAGGAGAGCCACGCGCGCTTCGTGGGCTACGGCGCCATGCTCATGGAGAGCTTCGTGGGCGTGATGGCGATGATCGCCGCGTCCATCCTGCAGCCGGGCGTGTACTTCGCCATCAACTCGCCGGCGGGCGTGGTGGGCCCCACGCTCGAGGCGGCCACGAAGACCATCGCCACGTGGGGCTTCGTGGTCTCGCCCGAGGACATGCGGGCGCTGGCCGCCAGCGTTGGCGAGCAGACGCTGCTGGCGCGCACGGGCGGGGCGCCGTCGCTGGCCGTGGGCATGTCGCAGATCTTCTCCGGCGTGTTCGGCGGGTCGATGACGGCCATCTGGTATCACTTCGCCATCATGTTCGAGGCGCTGTTCATCCTCACCACCATCGACACCGGCACGCGCGTGGGGCGCTTCATGCTCCAGGAGCTGATGGGCCACGCGTGGAAGCCGCTGGGGCGCACCAGCTGGTATCCCAGCATCGTGCTCAGCAGTGGGCTGGTGACGGCGGGGTGGGCGTACTTCCTGTACCAGGGCGTGGTGGACCCGCTGGGAGGCATCAACTCGCTGTGGCCGCTGTTCGGCATCTCCAACCAGCTCCTGGCGGCCGTCGCGCTCTGCGTAGGCACCACGGTGCTGGTGAAGATGGGCAAGGCGCGCTACTCGTGGACCACGCTGGGCCCGCTGGCGTGGATCGTCCTGGTGACGATGACGGCGGGATGGCAGAAGGTGTTCTCGGCAGATCCCAAGCTGGGCTTTCTCTCCCACGCCCGCACGGTGGCGGACAAGGTCGCGGCCGGCGCGCTGCCCGCGGGTGCGAAGACGGTGGGCGATGCGCAACGGATGATCTTCAACGACCGGCTGGACGCCGCGGTGGCCGCGGTGTTCATGGCGGTCACGCTGCTGGTGATCGCCGCGTCGGTGCGCGAGTGGCTGCTCGTGCTCTCCCGCCGCAAGCCCGCCGCCGTGCAGGAGACGCCGTACATCCCCAGCACGCTCGTGGCGGGAGATTGACGTCGGCCGTCGTGCAGCCTCCCGCGTCCCGGCCGGCGGAGAACGCGCCGGCGCGTCGGTCCGTCCGATGCGGAGCCCGCGCTCCCGCGGCGGATTCGGCGGTCCGACGATCTTCCTTCCGCGCCCCGCCCCGTCGCCCCGCGCCCGCCCGCCCGGCCCTGGCGGGCGGGCGAAGCGTCCTCGACTCTCTCGCTCCCGTCCACGCATGCCCGTCATCCGCATCGAGGTCTGGGTGGACGCGCCGCCCGAGCGGTGCTTCGACCTTTCGCGCAGCATCGACCTGCACGTGCACACCTCCGCCGCCACGGGCGAGACGGCGGTGGCGGGACGGACGAGCGGGCTGATCGGGCTGGGCGAGGAGGTGACGTGGCGGGCGCGGCACCTGGGCGTGTGGCAGCGCCTCACCACGCGCATCACCGAGCTGGACCGGCCGGCGAGGTTCCGCGACAGCATGGTGCGCGGCGCGTTCGCGCGCTTCGACCACGACCACTGGTTCGAGCCGAGCGGCGGCGGGACGCTGATGCGCGAGACGTTCGACTACGCCGCGCCTCTGGGTCCGCTGGGCCGCCTGGCGGAGCGGATCTTCCTCACCCGGTACATGCGCGCGTTCTTGACCGGCCGCGCCGCCACCATCAAGCGCGTCGCCGAATCGGAGGAGTGGCGCCGGTTCCTCGCCGAGTGACCGGCCCGTCCTTCAGAGGATGCTCCAAGGATCGGCGCGACGAGTACGGGCCGATGGCGAGGGTGTATACAAACGTTGTCAGCGCACGGGACTTCCGCTATGCTTCACCCGCGGTATACCCACCTTTCCATCGACATACCCCCACACGACCACCGATGAAGACCTCCATCGCCCTGCGGCGCGGCTGGGCCTGCCCGCTGCTCGTGCTGGCGTGCGCCTGCTCGGACCGTGACGCGATCCTGCCGTCACCGGCGGCGCAGCCCGGCTCTTCGCTCGTCCGCATCGAGTGCAGCGTGACGGTCGCCACGCGGCAGATGGCCTGCGCGCCCGCGCCGGCATCGGCCGGCGCCGTGGCCGCGCGCGGCAACAAGATCGTGGGCGGCCAGGAAACGTACGTGAAGCTCAGCAGCTCGGGCACGTCGTACGACTCGGGCACCGAGATCTTCCAGAGCAGCGTGACCGTGCAGAACCTGCTGCGGCAGGCCATGGGCACGCCGGACGGCAATACCGTCTCGGGCGTGTCGGTCTTCTTCAGCTCCGGACCCACGGTCACGTCGGGCTCGGGCATCGTGACGCTGGCGAACGCCGACGGCACCGGGATGTTCACGGGCGCGGCGCAGCCGTACTTCCGGTACGACCAGATCCTTTCGCCGTTCGAGATCTCGGCGGCGAAGACCTGGCAGTTCAACGTGCCCGGCACGGTGGGCACCTTCACCTTCAGCGTGTACGTCAGCGCTTCCCTGCTCGACGAGGGCGCGCCGCTGCTGGACAAGGTGTGGACGGGCACGGCGGGCACCGACTGGTTCGCCGCCGCCAACTGGAGTGACGGGCAGGTGCCGGACTCCACCAGCGCGGTGATGATCCCGGCGGACTCGCTGCTGGCCTCGCACAACATGCCGGTGCTCTCGGCAGACGCGCGGGTGCTGCACCTGCGCGTGGGCTTCGGCAGCACGCTGGCGCTGGCGGGCCACACCCTGCGCGCGGGCGGCAACGTGGACGCGCCGGGCGCCATCACCAGTGGAACCGTGCAGATGGACGGCGCCGGGGCGCTGACGCGCGGCAGCCTGAGCGCGCTGTCGGTCACCGGCGGCACCTCGCTGCAGGGCTCCACCACCGCCAGCGGCGCGGTCACCGTGACGGGCGCCCTGAACGTGAAGGACCAGGCGCTCAGCATCTCCATTCCCTGACGTCCATCCACAGACACCCATCGATACCCACATGAACCAGACGCTCCGCAAGGCCGCGCTCGCCGCGGCCTTGGTCCTGGCGGCTACCCCCGCCTCCGCGCAGACCCCGGATTCCGCCTTCGCCGTGAGCAAGAGCGGGGCGAGCCTGTTCCGTGTGAACGTGGACGCCGGCTCCTCCTTCGGCGGCACCTACGACAGCGACCCCTCGGGTACTGGAATTCCGGTGGAGGGCGCGGGAACGCGTATGATGTGGTATCCGCGGAAGGGCGCCTTCCGCGCCGGCGGCATCAGCGGCACGCAGTGGGACGCCGCCAACATCGGCTCGTACTCGGTGGCCGCGGGACAGGACGTGCGCGCCAGCGGCGACAACGCCACGGCGTTCGGCATCCGGGCCACGGCGGCCCAGGTCAGCAGCTTCGCGGTGGGCGAGGACGTCACGGCCAGCGGCGCCGCCTCGGTCGCCATGGGCTACCACGCGCACACGAACGCGCGGCAGGGCTCGTTCGTCTTCTCGGACCGCTCGTCGGTAGACACGCTGCGGGCGGGCGTGAACCACTCGGCCAACTGGCGGGTGAGCGGCGGGTTCCGGATCTTCACCAGCAGCAACCTGAGCACCGGCGTGACCCTCCAGTCCGGCGCCACCGTCAGCAACTGGGGCCAGGCGAGCGCGGTGATCAGCACCAGCACGGGTGCCTATCTCTCCACCAGCGGCGTGTGGACCAACAACTCCGACGTGCGCCGCAAGTACGCCTTCGAGCGGGTGGCGGGCGAAGACGTGCTGACCCGGCTGCGGTCCGTGCCCATCACCACCTGGAGCTACAAGGTGGACGATACCGGCGTCCGCCACCTGGGCCCCATGGCGCAGGACTTCCACCGTGCATTCGGGCTGGGCAACGACTCGGTGACGGTGAACTCGGTGGACGAGAGCGGTGTGGCGCTCGCCAGCATCCAGGCGCTCGACGCACGCTCTGCGACGCAGCAGCAGATCATCGCGGCGCAGCAGGCCCGCATCGACGCGCTAGAGCACGAGGCCGCCGCGCAGCGCGCCCGTGCGGACGACCTGGCCCGCCGCCTGGAGCGCATCGAGGCGGTGCTCGCCGCCCAGCCCGCGCCGGCCGCCAAGCCGTAGCCGGGACCGTCCTCACCGCGTCCTCGTCCGGAGGAACGGCCGGGCACGCGGGACAAGGAGAGGCCCGGCCGTCGCGAGACGCCGGGCTTCTTTCGTTTCGAGGGGGAGAACGATCGGGCCAATCGGGACGGATCACGGCACGGGCAGGTGGCCCCCTCCCCCAACCCCTCCCCCAAAACTGCCTGGGGGAGGGGAGCTTGCTCCACGGTGGGGTGGGTTCGTCGGGGTTCGAAGCTGGATAAGCTCAGTCGTTGCAAGTAGTTCTCCCCTCTCCCGCTTGCGGGGG
>DASRQW010000474.1 GCA_035696245.1 Longimicrobiaceae bacterium
CGCGCGCCGCGCAGATCGCGCCGATCGCCCGCACCTGCGCCCGCGCGGAGAGGATGTGGATCGTCTCCTCGCCCGCGGCGGCGGCGAGCGCGGTGGCAGCGGACGGAGCTAGCCGATCATCGCCCGTGCCGTCGAGCTGCCGCTGCAATGCGACGGCGCAGCGCTCGGCGCGGAGGAAGGTGGTCCACGCACGTTCGGACGCGGACGACGCGTCGGCCCACTCGGCCTCCGTCGGCGCGCGGTGGGCAAGCAGCGAAAGCGCCCAGCGCCTCAGCTTCAGGCACTCGGCGCAGACGGCTTCACGCGAACGGATGGATTGGAGGATGCGCATCGCCGGCCGGGTGGAAGGGTCAGCGTGTGCGGATCGACGGGAGGGATGCGGAGCCTTCTGCCGCGCATCGGCGGAGAGGGGCGGACGCGCAGCGATGGCCCGCCGTGCATCTCCCGATCAGCCGGCGGTCTTGGCGGTGCGGTCGAGACCTTCGGCGATCCACTCGTACGTGAGGCGCAGACCTTCGCGGATCTCCGTGCGCGGCGCCCAGCCCAGGGCGCGCAGCTTGGAGGCGTCGAGGCTGCTGTGGCTCAGCTCGCCCGGACGGGCGGGCGCGGGCTCCGCGCGCTGCGGGCGCCCGGACGCGGCGGACAGCATCTCCACCAGCCCGTTCACGCTGGTCTCCACGCCCGTGCCCACGTTGAACCCGCGGTCGTCCAGCGCCCGCGCGGGAGGAAGCTGCGCGTCGGAGAGCGCGAGGTTGGCGGCCACCACGTCACCCACGAAGACGTAGTCGCGCGTCTGCTCGCCGTCGCCGAAGACGGTGACGGGCTGGCCGCCGTGCATCTTCGTGGAGAAGATCGCGACCACGCCCGCCTCGCCGTGCGGGTCCTGGCGCGGGCCGTACACGTTGGAGTAGCGCAACGCGGCGTACTCCAGCCCGTGCACGCGGTGGTAGTAGAAGAGGTAGTGCTCGCCCGCCAGCTTGGACACGCCGTACGGGCTCTCCGGCTGCTTGGGCGCGCTCTCGGGCGTGGGCCGCTGCTCCGGCTCGCCGTACACGACGCCGCCCGACGAGACGTAGACGAAGCGCTCCACGCCCGCCTCGCGCGAGGCCTCCAGCAGGTTGAGCAGGCCGTCGAGGTTGACGCTGGCGTCGAAACGCGGGTCGGCCACCGAGACGCGCACGTCCATCTGCGCGGCGTGGTGGCTGACGAGGTGGAAGCGCCGCTCGCGGATGAGCGCGGCGGCGGCCGGGTCGCGGATGTCCATCTCCACGAGCTCGGCACCGGCGGGCACGTTCTCGCGCCGGCCGTGCACGAGCGAGTCCAGCACCACCACCTCGCACCCGCGCGCCACGTACGCGTCCGCCACGTGCGACCCGATGAAGCCCGCGCCCCCGGTGACCAGCACCCGCCGCGTCTCGCTCGCCATGCTCACCGTGCGTGTTGAAGCCAAGTCTCGCCGCGCCGTCCCCGCACGCCGCCGGCACTGCGCCATCCACCCGCACTTCTGCCGATCGACAGCCGGCCCGGCGTCCGAACCAACCCGTCACACTGCCGAACGAATGCGCATCTCACCGTACCTGAACGGCTGGAAGCACGCGGAGCCGCGGAGGGCGCGGAGAACTGCGGAAGGAACGGGTTGTTCTCCGCGGCTCCGCGTGAGGCCTTTCCGTGATCGGCTCCGGCGCGGAGCCCGGTCAGCCGCGGCCGTAGCGGTCTTCGAGGCGGATCAGGTCGTCCAGCTCGGGGGTGCTGACCTCGAGGATGACGGAGTCCTCCAGAGCCTCCACGCGGTGCACGTCGCCCGGGCGCACGGTGATGCACTGGCCGGGCGCCATCTCGAAGTCCACGCCGTTGAAGTGGTACAGAAGGCGGCCGGACTGGAGGTACATCGTCTCCTGCTTGCGCTCGTGCTTCTGGAGCGAGAGGGCGTGGCCCTTGGTGACCTCCAGGATCTTGCCGGCGTAGCGCTCTTCGTGCGCGTACCAGACCTCGCGGCCCCAGGGCTTGTCCACGATCTTGGGCGAGCAGACGGGCACGGCGGGCGATGCGTTCATTCGCGGTTTGCTGCGTGGTGAGGAACGGAGATGCGAGGGCCGCGCGGACCTAGCCGCGGCCGAAGATGCGGCGCAGGAGCGACGGCGAGCCGGCCAGCGGAGGCACGGGCATCGGCGCGTCGCCCGTGAGCATGCGCGACGGGTTGATCTCGGTGAGCAGCGCGGCCTGGGGCTCGCCCTGGCGCGCCACGTGAGCCCGCACGTCGGCCGAATGCAGGCGCCCGCGCGCGTGGTAGTCGCTGGAAAGGTAGTCCGCCCAGCCGCGTTTGAGCAGGTCCCCGGCGATCTGCTGCGCCTGCGGGCCGTAGCGGCCCAGCAGCGACGCGCCGTTCACCTGCAGGTAGGCGCCCACGCGCCGCCACTCGCCGGGCGCCTCGCTGCCCGGCTGCAGGTTGGAGTACCGCTCCGGGTGGGCGATGATGGGCGTCCAGCCGCTCATCTTCAGCTCGAAGATGGCCCGCCCGGCGTTGGGCGGCACCGTCATGAACGGGAACTCCACCAGCACGAACGAGGTGCCCGCCAGCCGCAGCCGCGGGTCCGACAGGTCGGCCAGCGGGGTGTCGAGCATCAGCTCCACGCCGCGCTCCACCCGCAGGTCGGGGAACTCGGCCGAAGCAAGCGCCTTGAGCGACGCCCACGCCTCGTCCAGCCGGCCCAGGTACTCGGCGCACTCGTCGGCCCGCTCCAGCTGCGAGGCGCGGAAGTGCGGCGTGGTCACCAGCGCGGTGACGCCCTGCTCGCGCATGGCCGCCAGCGCGGCGCGGCTGTCGTCCAGCGACGCGGCCCCGTCGTCCACCCCCGGCATGAGGTGGCTGTGGAAGTCGATCACGCGGCCTCCTTCTCGCGCGCCATCTCGGCCCGCAGCCATTCCACGAAGCGGGGGATGCCGTCCTCCACCCCCGTCGCCGGCGCGTAGCCCAGCAGCGAGCGCGCCTTGGACACGTCGGCGAACGTCCGCTTCACATCCCCCGGCTGCATGGGCTGGCGGTCGATCACGGGCGTGACGCCCATCGCCCCGCCCAGCAGCTCGACCAGGCGCGCGAGCGAGACGGTCTGGCTCTCGCCCAGGTTGACGATCTCGAACGCGTCCGGGTGCTCGCCGGTGAAGGCGATAGCGGCCTCGACGCCTTGGAGGATGTCGTCCACGTAGGTGTAGTCGCGCTCCGTGTCGCCCGCCCCGAAGACGGGGATGGGCAGTCCGGCCGCCATCAGCCGCGCGAACTTGTGGATGGCCAGGTCCGGGCGCTGCCGCGGTCCGTACACGGTGAAGAAGCGTAGGCAGACGACGGAGGCGCCGTGCAGGTGGTGGTGCGCGTGGCACAGCAGCTCGCCCGCCCGCTTGGTGGCGGCGTACGGCGAGATGGGCGCGTCCACCGGGTCGGATTCCGAGAACGGCACCTTGGCCGCGTTGCCGTACACGCTGCTGCTGGACCCGAAGACGAAGCGCTTCGCTCCCAGCGCCCGCGCCAGCTCCAGCACCGCCGCGGTCCCGGCCACGTTCACGTCCGCGTACGCGACCGGCTGGTCGATGGACGGCCGCACCCCCGCGCGCGCCGCGAGGTGGACGACCACGTCCGCCTCCGCGAAGCCCGCGGCGAGCAGCCCGCCCCGCATCCCCTCCAACCGCCGCACGTCCGCCTCGACCAGGCGGAAGTCGTCAGAATGCAGCATCTCCGCCACGTTGCGCCGCTTGACGGCGGGGTCGTAGAACGGGTCGAAGCTGTCGATGCAGGCCACGCGGTGCCCGGCCGCCAGCAGCCGCTCGCACAGGTGGCTCCCGATGAAGCCCGCGCCGCCGGTGACGACGACCTTCACGGCGTCACAGCGTGCGCGCGGACGAGTCTGCCGCCGCCAGCGCCTCGCGGAAGTACGGGATGGTGCGGCTCAGGCCCTCCTCCAGCGGCACCTTGGGCTCCCAGCCCAGCACGGCGCGCGCAACGGTGATGTCGGGCTTCCGCACCTTCGGATCGTCCTGCGGCAGGGGAAGGCGGTCCAGCTTGGACTCGCTACCCGTCATCTCCAGCACCTTGTCCGCCAGCTCGCGCACGGTGAACTCGCCGGGATTGCCCACGTTGGTCGGCTCCGCGCGGTCCGAGTGGAAGAGGCGGTAGATGCCGTCCACCAGGTCGTCCACGTAGGTGAAGCTGCGCGTCTGGCTGCCGTCGCCGTAGATGGAGATGGGGTCGCCGCGCAGCGCCTGGACGATGAAGTTGCTCACCACGCGCCCGTCGCCCGGCCGCATGCGCGGGCCGTACGTGTTGAAGATGCGCACGATGCGCGTCTCCACGCCGTGGAAGCGGTGGTACGCCATGGTCATCGCCTCGGCGAAGCGCTTGGCCTCGTCGTAGCAGCCGCGGGGGCCCACCGGATTGACGTTGCCCCAGTACGTCTCCGGTTGCGGGTGCACCTGCGGGTCGCCGTAGACCTCGGAGGTCGACGCCAGCAGGTAGCGGGCGCCCTTGGCGAGGGCCAGGCCCAGCGTGTTGTGCGTGCCCAGCGACCCCACCTTGAGCGTGGGGATGGGGTGCTCCAGGTAGTCGACCGGCGACGCGGGCGAAGCGAAGTGGAGCACGCCGTCCAGCGGCCCGTCCACGTCGATGTGCTCGCTCACGTCGTGCTCGACGAGCGTGAAGTCGGCCCGGTCCGCGAGGTGGGCGACGTTGTCCGGGTGGCCGGTGATGAAGTTGTCCATCCCCACCACCTCGTGCCCATCGGCCAGGAACCGGTCGCAGAGGTGCGAGCCCAGGAAGCCGGCGGCCCCCGTGATCAGGACGCGCATCAGCTGGGGGACGGCACGGCGCCGCCGACGGGGGCCACGGGCGCGACCGGGATGCGGCCCACGGAGACGTAGTGGAAGCCCATCGCGGCCATCCGCTCCGGCTCCCACAGGTTGCGGCCGTCGAAGACCACCGGCTCGGCCAGGCGCTCGCGGATGCGGTCGAAGTCCGGCACGCGGTACGGCTGCCACTCGGTGAGCACCAGCAGCGCGTCGGCCCCGCTCAGGCAGTCGTAGTTGCGCTCGCACAGCGACAGGTCGCCGGTCGCCAGCAGGTCCGCGAAGTAGCGCCCCGCCTCGTGCTTCGCCTCGGGGTCGTGGGCGCGGATGGTGGCGCCGCGCGAGACCAGGCCGCGCACGATGGTGAGCGACGGCGCCTCGCGCATGTCGTCGGTCTCCGGCTTGAACGACAGGCCCCACACGGCGAAGGTGCGGCCGGAGAGGTCTTCCCCGTATCGTTCCACGATCCTCTGCACCAGCAAGGACTTCTGCGAGGCGTTCACGCGCTCCACGCCGTCCAGGATGGCGCTGTCCACGCCGTGCTCGCCCAGCGTGTGCACCAGCGCCTTCACGTCCTTGGGGAAGCAGCTGCCGCCGTAGCCGATGCCGGCGAAGAGGAAGCCGGGGCCGATGCGCTCGTCGCTGCCGATGCCCTTGCGCACGTCGTTCACGTCGGCCCCCACCGCCTCGCACAGCCCGGCGATGGTGTTCATGAACGAGATGCGGGTCGCCAGCATGGCGTTGGCGGCGTACTTGGTGATCTCGGCCGAGGCGATGTCCATGAACAGCACCGGGTTGCCGGTGCGCACGAACGGGGCGTACAGCTCCGCCAGCCGCGCCCGCGCGTGCTCGGAGTCGACGCCGATGACCACGCGGTCCGGCTTCATGAAGTCCTGGACCGCCGCGCCTTCCTTGAGGAACTCGGGGTTCGAGCAGACGTGGAAGGGCCGCGCGGTGTGGCGGCGGATGGCGTCGCGCACCTTGTTGGCCGTGCCCACCGGCACCGTGCTCTTGGTGATGACGATCTTCTCCGGCCCGTCCGCCGGCATGTTCCGGCCGATGGTCTCCGCCACGGCCAGCACGTGCTGAAGGTCGGCCGAGCCGTCCTCGCCCGGAGGCGTGCCCACGGCGATGAAGATCACCTCGGCGCCCGCGACCGCCTTGTCCACCTCGGTGGTGAAGGTCAGGCGGCCCTCGCGGAGGTTGCGCTCCACCAGCGGCTCCAGGCCGGGCTCGTAGATGGGGATCTCGCCCGCGTTGAGCCGGGCGATCTTGCCCGCGTCGATGTCGGCGCACACCACGTCGCTGCCCGCCTCGGCCAGGCACGCGCCCGCCACGAGGCCCACGTATCCGGTACCCACCACCGCTATGTGCATGACGATCTGCTGTCGTTTGAATGGAGACGAGGCCGCCCGCGATCCCCGCGGGCGCGCCCTGGCGGCGCGGAGGTTGACCGTCCGCGCGGTGTGCCGGTAGCTTGACCGGCTGCACCCGCTCCGCGTGGCAGCGGCGGGTGCGGCTGCCGGGCACGCGGCTGCCACGGGCGGGAAGCTACCGCCGGGGGCGGTGCGGAATCAAGTGCGGCGGCGGCACCCGCATCTCCCGTGACACGCTCCCCGCGGCCCGCACGGCGCCTTCCGCACGCCGGCGGACGGGCCCGCGCGAGGGGAGGAATGGCGGAATCCGGGTGAGGCGCGGCAATTGCTACGCGGGCAGCCCGGCCGCGCCCGGAAGCGGCGGCCGCGCGAGGGAATCCCCTCCGCCCGGCGCGCCGCCCGCC
>DASRQW010000475.1 GCA_035696245.1 Longimicrobiaceae bacterium
AATCCTACAAAAATGTCGCTCGCCCAGATCAACGCAAACATCTGCCGGAGTGTGGTAGGGATTCGAAGCGTCGGTAAGCCACGGTTCTCGAGCCCGTGTTTGTGGATTTCGAGCACCGTCCCGCGCTCCGACAGAGCACCCGCGAGTTGAAGCCACCGTTCACGATGCCATGGATGCCCTTCGCGAGGAGCGGTCGTGGAGTACGGATGGATAGCAATTATCGGTCGCGGATACTGCTCTAAAATGTCGAGTGCCCATGCCATCTCCCTTTGGCTGAGGTGAATGGACGGGCGCAAGAAGCGTGGACGCAATCCGTACTCGCCGCACACGTTCTCGATCACATGGCTGTACTGGCAGCAGTTGTCCATTTCCGCGTTGATTTCTACCATGATTGCGGGATCGATCTCGTCAGCGTTACGGATTTCCCTGATGTACGGATTGTGCGCCCACGCCGGGTATGCTTCCTCATTCTCCACAATGCCAACCGATGGGCGAATCGGTGCGGTGAGTACGTTGAGCCTTCTCCCGGCTGAGTGGGCGAAATCATCAACGAGCCGAGTAAACGCCAACACGTTTCCAACCCCAACGCTATTTGGCACCGCCAAATCGCAGTTGTACTTCTGTGCGTACCGTCTGGATGCCTCGAAAGGCGGAGTGGAGAGAAAGCTGACGTTCCCTTGAACCAGACGTATTGCGTGCGGAAGCGGACTCATAATTTCTTATTATCAACCGTTGATGAGTGGGGAGGGTCCCCACATAATGTTCTAATATAGCCGCCAGACAAATGTCCGAAAGAGTTGAGCCCTCAGGCAGGAACATGTTGCCGTGGATGGTGACGGAGAAGCATGCGCCGCTGGCTCGCTTCTCCGACCTGTGTGTAAATCTGAGTGGTACTGATCGAGCGGTGACCAAGCAGATGCTGGATGTATCGAATGTCCACGCCGTCTTCATGCAAAAGGGTTGCTACGGAGTGCCGAAGCATGTGGGGGGTGACGTGAAGATGAAGTCCCGCCGCGACTCCATGTTTTCTCAGAATGGTCCTGACGGCCTGTTCCGAGAGGCGTTGTCCCGACCGAGCCAGAAAGAACCACTCCGACGTGCCGGCTTCCCGGTGTTCGAGGTACTGGAGCAGGGCATCGAGGGATTTCGGGTGGCAGAGCTGTACAACCCGCTCGCGTGATCCTTTTCCTAAGATGCGGATGCTCCCGACTTTCAGGTCGACGTCATCGGGCGTGAGCGTACAAACTTCCGCAACACGGGCGCCAGTGGCAAACAGCGTTTCTAAGACCGCGAGATCACGAATAAGTGCCCTGTGGCGGCGGCTGCCGACGGGCGTCGCGGCCAAGGTGCAGTACAGATACTGGAACAAGCGCGTGATTTGATCTAGCGGAACTGTACGAGGCAAACGACGAGGTTCCCGGATCCGAACGTCCATTTTGTGGAAGGGACTCACGGGGATGATGTCCTCCCGCTCAAGGAAACGAAAGAGCGACTTCAGCGTGGCCACCTTACGCTTCATGCTTCGGGGTGCGAGGATCCCATGCAGGTGCCGGATGTAAGTTCCGAGCTCAGTTCGGCTGATCGCCTCAACCCCGTGTGTTGTTAGAGGCTGGTCACCAAAAAATGCTGCGAACTGCCGTAGGTCTGTACTATAGGCACGGAGCGTCTTGGTGGTCAGATTTTTCTCGTACTGGCAGTGGGCCAGAAACTTCGCAGTCGCCTCGGCAACGGTCATCCGTCCTCATTAGTCAGACATCAGGGGACTTGGGCGCGGCAGATAGCACGACTTTTCAGGAGTATGCCGTCCGCGCCTGTGTGCTACGTCCACACTGTAGTCTCTTTCTTACCCTCCCGCTGCACATCGTCAGGAATGCGCCACTCATAAAGAACAGGACTCTCCCCGCGCGAAGACGGCGGTTACCCGCCGGCTAGGTGCAGCCGCACAGCACCTCATCGAGCCTCAGTGGGGCACGATCGCCCCGGACGGGACAAAAATATCGCACGATGGTAAGGGGGTCGCACGCGCAAAGTGGCGCTACGCCTCACATGCAGGCGTCGGCTGCACGAGGCACGGCCGTTGCGCACCGTTTGCCTTCAGCCCGCCTAGAGTCCTCCTCCCGACTCGCTGAGGCGCACGACCCCTCCGTCCGGAAACCACGCTCCTCGATCCGCGACGCCGGCCGCGACCTCCACGGTCATAGATCATACAGTCGTCTCTCATGCAGAACCGCGGGCGGGTGTCCGCGGCACACGCCTTTCACGGCGGCCGGAGCACCTGGATGAGTGAGCAGACAGCGGCGGGGAAGGGGTCGGAGGCCGATCCACGGTTCGCGCCGCCGCAGGTTTCGCTGCCGAAGGGCGGCGGTGCCATCCGCGGAATCGGCGAAAAGTTCGCGGCCAACCCGGTGACGGGCACCGGTTCGCTCTCCGTGCCTATCGCCGTGCCGCCCGGGCGCTCCGGCTTCGCCCCACAGCTTTCCCTCTCCTACGACTCCGGTTCGGGGAACGGGCCGTTCGGGCTCGGTTGGAGCCTCTCCCTCGCATCCATCACCCGCAAGACCGACAAGGGCGTTCCCCGCTACGAGGATGCGGACGAATCCGACGTGTTCCTCCTGTCAGGTGCCGAAGACCTGGTGCCAGTGCTGGAGGAGCAGGCCGGGGTGTGGGGGCGCGTAGCGATCGACCGCACGGTGGACGGCGTCGCGTACCGCGTCCATCCCTATCGTCCGCGCACAGAGGGACTGTTCGCCCGAATCGAGCGCTGGACCGCGCTGGGTACGGGTGACACGTACTGGCGCTCCATCACTCGCGACAACGTTACCACGGTGTACGGACGCGACAACCTGTCGCGCGTCTTCGACCCGGCAGATCTCCAACCGCAGCACCCGACCCGCGTGTTCCAGTGGCTGGCGTGCGAGAGCCACGACGGGCGCGGCAACTCTATCGTCTATGATTACCGCGCCGAGAACTCCGACGGCGTGGCAGTCGAACAAGCGCACGAGAGGAACCGCACCGCCGCGTCCCGCGGCACCAACCGCTACATCAAGCGCATCCGCTACGGCAACCGCGTTTCCAAGCTCGCCTCCCCCCGGCCGCCCGACCCGTCGCAGCCCACGTGGCGCTTCGAGGTGGTGTTCGACTACGGCGAGCACGACACGCTGGCACCCACACCGGGCGACGCGGGCGAATGGCTGTGTAGACGCGACCCGCACTCGTACTCGAGGGCGGGGTTCGAGGTGCGCGGCTACCGCCTGTGCCAGCGGGTGCTGGTCTTCCACCACTTCCCGCACGCGGCGGGGGTGGGCGTCGACTGCCTGGTGCGCTCGACCGACCTGGCCTATCACGATGTAGGGCCTGCCGCCGGCGACCGCGGCCGGGGGCGTCCGGAAGGATCGTTCATCACCTCCGTCGCGCAGTGCGGCTATCGGCGCAAGGGCGGGGGATACCTCAGGCGTTCGCTCCCGCCGCTGGAGTTCACCTATAGCGTAGCGGAGATCGACGAAGAGGTGCGCGAGCTGGACCGCGCCAGCCTGGAGAACCTGCCGCGCGGTGTGGACGGCGCCGCCTGGCAGTGGGCGGACCTGGACGGCGAGGGGCTGTCGGGGATCCTGGCCTCGCAGGCGGACGCGTGGCTCTACAAGCGCAACCTGGGGGGTGGCCGCTTCGGGCCCGCCGAGACGGTTGCGACGCTCCCAGTGCCCGCGGCGCTAGGCGTAGGGCCACAGCTTCTGGATCTGGCGGGCGACGGGCGGCTGGACCTTGCCGACTTCGGCGGCCCCACCCCAGGGTTCTGGGAGCGCACGGACGACGGAGGATGGGAGCCGTTCCGCGCCTTCGTGGCAGTGCCGAAACTGTCCTGGGGCGATCCGAACCTGAGGTTCGTGGACCTGGACGGCGACGGGCACGCCGACGTGCTGGTGACGGAGGGTGACTCGTTGGTGTGGTATCCGTCGCGCGCCGAGGACGGTTTCGGGGCGCCGCGGCGCGTGCGCCTGCCGGTGGACGATGAGGAGCGCGGCCCGCGGCTGGTGTTCGCCGACGGCACCGGCTCGGTGTACCTGGCCGACATGAGTGGGGACGGGCTGACGGACTTGGTGCGCGTGCGCAACGGCGAAGTGTGCTACTGGCCCAGCATGGGGCACGGGCGGTTCGGCGCGCGGGTGACGATGGACGGCTCGCCCTGGTTTGACGCGCCTGACCACTTCGACGCGCGGCGGCTACGCGTGGCCGACCTAGACGGCTCGGGGAGCACCGACCTGGTCTACTTGGGGGGCAACGGCGTGCGCCTCTGGTTCAATCTCTCCGGCAATCGCTGGAGCGAGGCGCGGCCGCTCCCGTTCCCCCGCGTGGACGATGTCTCCACCGTGGCCTTGGTGGACCTTCTGGGGACGGGCACGGCGTGCCTGGTGTGGTCTTCGCCGCTCCCTGGCGACACGGGGCGGCCGCTGCGCTATGTGGAGCTGATGGCCGAGAAGCCGCACCTGCTCACCGGCGTGCGCAACAACCTGGGCGCCGAGACGGTGGTGCGGTACGCGCCGTCCACCCGCTTCTACCTGGCCGACCGCTTGGCGGGGCGGCCCTGGGTCACGCGGCTGCCATTCCCCGTGCACGTGGTGGAGCGGGTGGAGGCGTACGACCAAGTGAGCCGCAACCGTTTCATAACCCGCTACGCCTACCACCACGGCTTCTTCGACGGCACCGAGCGGGAGTTCCGCGGCTTCGGCATGGTGGAGCAGTGGGACACCGAGGAGATCGGTGCCCTCTCCGGCGGTGTCTTTCCCGCGGGCGCCAACGTGGACGACGCCTCGTACGTGCCGCCGGTGCTCACCCGCACATGGTTCCACACCGGGGCCTTCTTCGAGGCCGGCAGCATCGCGCGGCGCTTCGCCGCCGAGTACTGGCGCGAGGGCGTCGCGAGCCTGGACGACGCAGGGCTCTCCGACGCCGGCGCGGCCGCGCTCCTCCTTCCTGACACGGTGCTGCCGGCCACGCTGCTGCGCACAGACGGAACGCGCGTGGCCCGCACGCTGACAGGTGACGAGGCGCGCGAGGCGTGCCGCGCGCTGCGCGGCTCCGTGTTACGCCAGGAAGTGTACGCGCTCGACCGCGGCCGGGCTGAGGATCGGCCGTACACCGTCTCGGAGCGTGGCTACGCGGTGGAGCTGCTGCAACCGCGCGAGCGGAACCCGCACGCGGTCTTCCTCGCCCACGCCGCCGAGACGGTCGATCTCCACTACGAGCGCGCGCTGTACACCGTGAACGGCGCCCGCCGCGCCGACCCGCGGGTGAGCCACGCGCTGACGCTGGAGGTGGACGAGTGCGGCAACGTGGTGCGCTCGGCCCAGGCGGTGTACGGCCGGCGCTTTCCCGATCCCGCGCTGGACGAGAAGGACCAGGCGAAGCAGGCGGCCCTCCACCTCACCCTCACCGAGAGTGTCTTCACCAACCCTGTCGGCGGTCCTCTTCTCCCCGACGACCATCGCGCGCCCATGCCGTGGGAGACGCGCACGTACGAGCTGCTGGGCGTCGCACCCACCGCCGCGCCCGCCGGGGCTGCCCCTCTCAAGACCCTGCTTTTCACTCTCGCCGAGCTGCGGGGCGCGGCGACCACGGTCGCGGACGGCGCCCACGAGGTGCCGTACGAGGATCCCGCGGCTCTCAGCGTTGCCACGGGCGCCCGGTGCCGGCGGCTGATCGAGCACGTCCGTACCCTGTACCGCGCCGACGACCTGTCCGCCGCGCTGGCGCCGGGAGTGGCCCAGGCGCGCGGGCTCCCGTTCGAGAGCTACAAGCTGGCCTTCACCCCCGGCCTGCTCGCCTCCGTCTTCCACCGTACCCGCGCAGGGGTGGACGAGGACCTGCTCCCCATCCCGGCGGCGGTGCTGGGTGGCGAAGGGGGCTACGTGCAGGGCGCCCACGGCGGCTGGTGGATCCCATCCGGCCAGGTGCGCTACTCGCCGGGGGATGGCGACACCGCCGCGCAGGAGCTGGCGCACGCGCTGGAGCACTGCTTCCTCCCTCACCGCTTCGTCGACCCGTTCGGCGGCCGCACGCACGTCGTCTATGACGCGTACGACCTGCTGGTGACGGAGACGCGTGACGCGGTGGGTAACACCGTCACGGCGGAGAATGACTACCGCGTGCTGCAGCCGGCCCTGGTGATGGACCCCAACGGCAACCGCACCGCCGCCGCCTTCGACGCGCTGGGGATGGTGGTGGCAACGGCGGTGATGGGGAAGGCGGCGGGCCCGGCGGAGGGCGATTTCCTGGACGGATTCGACCCCGATCCGCCGCAGGGCGCGCCGCTGCAGTACCCGTTCGCCGACCCGCACGCGCTGCTGGGGCGCGCCACCACGCGCCTGGTCTACGACCTCTTCGCCTATCTCAATACCCCGGCCAACCAGAGCCCGCGGCCCGCCGCCGTCTGCACCCTGGCGCGCGAGACGCACGTGGCCGAGCTGGCGCCGGGCGAGGTGGCGAAGGTGCAGCAGGGCTTCGCCTTCTCCGACGGCTTTGGGCGCGAGATCCAGAAGAAGATGCAGGCCGAGCCGGGGCCGCTGGTTGATGGCGGGCCAAATGTGGCGACGCGCTGGGTGGGGAGCGGGTGGACGGTCTTCAATAACAAGGGGAAGCCGGTCCGCAAGTACGAGCCGTTCTTCAGCGCCGCCGCCGAATTCGAGTTCGCGGTGACCGCGGGCGTAAGCTCAGTGTTGTTCTACGACCCGTTGGAGCGGGTGGTGGCGACGCTGCACCCCAACCACACCTGGGAGAAGGTCGTCGTCGACCCATGGCGGCAGGTGAGCTGGGACGTGAACGACACCGTAGCGCTGGATCCGCAGACCGATGCGGACGTGGGCGATTTCTTCAAGCGCCTCCGCTCGTCTACGAAATCCCTCGACACCTGGTACGTGGCCCGGAAGGACGGCGCGCTGGGGCCGTGGGAGGCCGACGCGGCACGGAAGGCCTTCGTCCACGCCTCGACGCCCACCGTGGCCCACTTCGACACGCTCGGCCGCACCTTCCTGACCGTGGCCCACAACCGTTTCGTGTATTCCGACGCCCCTGCGGTGTTCAAGGTCGAGACGCACGAGACGCGGGTGGCAACCGACATCGAGGGGAACGAGCGTGAGGTGAACGACGCGCTGCGCCGTGCGGTGATGCGCTACGACTATGACATGCTCGGCAACCGCGTGCGCCAGGCCAGCATGGAGGCGGGCACGCGCTGGGTGCTGAAC
>DASRQW010000476.1 GCA_035696245.1 Longimicrobiaceae bacterium
GAGCGGGCGCTGGTGGAGCTGGCGCCGCTCGCCGCCCTGCGCGTAGCGGAAGAAGCTGCCCGTCTGCGGGCGCGCCGCGCTCTCGGCCGTGAAGAGAACGGTGTACGGAGACGAGGCCAGCACGGGCTCGTTGTCCACCACGCCCACGGCGAGCGAGGGGAGGACCGAGCCGGACGCGCCTCCGCCAGCGGCGCGACGCGGGGCGAGCCCCACCAGTGCGGTGGCGAAGTCCTCCACGCGGATCGAGCCCGCGCTCTCGGCCGCGGCCTGCAGCTCCTCGAGGCGGATGCGGCGCACCTCGAGCGACACGCCGCTCGCGCCCAGCGTCCACAGGAACTCGATGGCGTCCAGCAGCTCGTTCTCCACCAGCGCGCGCGCCGGGTGGTCCTTGTCCTCCAGCGCGTTGCGGAAGAGGAGAAGGCGCGCCCACGGGCTGGGAATCGACTGGATGCGGCTGCGCAGATCCGTGTCGTGCTCGTCGGCGTACTCCACCTTCGCCAGCTCGGCCGGCGTCTCGATGGTCGACCAGCGGCCCACCGGCGCCGCCTTGATGTTGGCGGGGTTGGGCGCGTTGCGAAGACGGGGGAGGAGGTTGCGGCTCATACGGGCTTCACCTGGGTGGCTTCGGAGAACCGGTCGGCGGCGAAGGCTTCGCTGCCCTCGCGCATCACTTCGAGGAAGCTGGTGAAGCCCTCGCCGCGGCGCCGGTACGCCGCGTGGTTCCAGTAGCGGAACACCTCGAACTCGTCGCTGCCCTTCCGCCGCTGGTCGGCGTCACGGCGGCCCTCGATCAGCTCGGCCGGCCCCACCTGCGTCGGCCGCCGGCTGTCGGTGCGCGCGATCTGGAGCGCGGGGTCCGAGGCGCGCAGCTCGGCCAGCCAGTCCCACGTCTGGCGGAAGAAGGCCGCCACCGCGTCGAGCGCGGCGGAGCGGCTGCGCAGCTCGGCCGGCTTCACGCCCAGCTGCTGCATCCACGTCACCCCGCGCAGGTAACGGTCGAGTGCGGGCCGCGAGCCGCCGTCGGGCCGGAAGACGCTGAGGAAGGTGTGCGCGGCCACGATGCCGCCCATCAGCCGCCGGCGCGAGGCGTCGTCGAGCGGCAGGTCGCCCCAGCCCACGTTGCGGTCGCCCACTGCGGTGGTGCGAAAGACGGGCAGCGACTCGTTGGGCGGCTCCCCCTCGCGCGCGGCGAAGTCCAGCGCGGCCAGGGCGGAGAACATCTCCACGTAGTGCGGGCGATTGGCCTGGCGCTCGCCTCCCACCTCGTTCGCCTCCTGCTCGCGCGGCTGGCTGTCGCCCAGCACGTAGAACGACCCGTAGCCGGTGTGCCCCGTGGTGTACATGGGAATGGCCGCCGCCGCGTTCTGCGCGAAGAGGCTGGTCTCCGGCCGCGGGCCGCCGTCGGGCGCGTCGCGCGTGGCGGGAGCGGGGAGGGTGAAGTACGGCAGCAGCAGCGCCCCGCCGATGCGGCGCTGGGCCACGCCCGGCACGTCGCCGCGCCCGTCCTCGCTCTTCACGCCGTCGATCAGCGCGCGGCCGATGACGGGGAACGCGGCCGAGCCGGTGCCGCCGAAGACCGAGCCGATGGAGAAGAACACCATGTCCGGCTGCATCTGCGCCGACGCCAGGATCTGGCTGAAGAACTGCTGCTCGCGCAGCCGGTTCATGAACACGGTCCCGATGGAGGGGATGCCGCGGAAGCCCATTCCCAGGTCCATCCCCCGCACCGGCTCGCTGTAGAGCAGGTCGAACAGGTTCCCCAGCGCCCCGCTGCGCCCCTTCATCAGCGCCCGGTCCACCCGCGTGCTGAAGCGCGCGTCCGGCAGGTGCTCGTCGTCGGCGATGGGCGACCACACCAGCTCGCGGCCCACCGCGTCGATCACCTCGGTGCGGAAGTAGCCCGTGGGCGCGCTGCGCTCGCCGATGGCCGCGCGCGCCGCCCGGTACGCCTCGATGAGCTGGCGCGAGCGGGTGACGGCGAAGTTGGACTGGTCGGGGTCGATCAGCACCAGCTGGACCTGCCGCGGGCCCAGGCCCAGCGCGCAGAGGTGCAGCAGCGGCTCGATGGCGCGCATGCCGCTGCCCCCGAGGGCAAACAGCGTCAGCGCACGGTTCTCGATGCCCGAGCTCACCAGGTTGGATGACATTCGCCTACTCCCCGAACGGCATGAGGCGCGGATACGGGCAGCCGCGGTAGTGGAAGAGCCCGCCCGACCACGGGAAGCGCCCGGCGAGCTGCGTGAGGACCAGCGAGAGCAGCGTGAACACGAGCCCCGCCCAAACCGCCCCGGCCATGCCGCGGTTCAGCGCGTCGGGCCAGGGGATCGTGACCAGGAATGAGGTCGGGTTCGTCTCGCAGCTCCCCGCGAGAGCCCGTGCCGGCCACATCCGCAGCACCGCGATGCCGAGGATGAAGCCGCCCAGCATGGAGCCGCCGAGGAAGATCCACCACCGCAGGACGAAGCGCGGCCCCAGGCTGCTCCGCGTCCACAGGTAGCAGAGCGCCACGAGCAGGACGACAAGGACGGCGGTGATGGTCGTTGCCATGGCATAAGCGCCACGCAGCACCTCCGGATCGAAGAAGCCCGGAGGGGCGATTGGCTTCCCCGGTGCCGGAAGCGGGCAGACCACCCGCAGGTCCACAGGAGGGGTTGCCCATAGATTGCCCAAGAAGCCTGGCATAGCCCAATCGGTGGAGGAGAGAAGAGTGGGAGAGTACGGACCTCGTGAACTCAGTTCACGACCGCGTAGATCCGTCCGGCAGCTTTTGGAGATTGCTCGGCCAAGTGCCGAAAGAGCTCGAACAGTCTGCTCAAACCATACGTACGCACCGGCTCACCGGCACTATCTGCATCGAACTGCTCGAGCCACGTCGGAACTCCGGTCGGAAGCAGTTCGACGCGATACAGAAATCTAGGCTGGTCAGCGCCTCGGCTGACCATGTCCACTGCGAACGGATTGCCCTGTACCGACTCAGCAAGAGCGTTTGGCGGCGAATCCTCCCAATTTCCCGGCGAGCTAAGCGGTCGGACTGAGAGCGATGCGCGGAGGTTCTGCCCAGTCATGGCTCGCGCGGCGGTTTTGCCCATCGGCGATGTGGAGTCCGTGAGCTGCAGTAGAATCCGCAACGGTGTGTTGGTGGCCGCCGCGCCCCGCACGCGTATGATCGGCGTGCTGTCTGTAGACGATCCCCAGCTGGCAAAAAGCGTCGGATCCGAAACATGGTTCTGAGCGATGGCATGCAGCCCCGTCGGCGGAAGCGCGGGCAACGGCCAGACGAACAGATGCTCGAAGTGCTCCGCCAGCGCCGCCGCGATACGCGTCTCATCGCCCTTTGCCACGTAAGCGAAAGCGTAGAGCGGGCACGTCTGCGAGCCTCCTGCAGCGACCCGGCAACCGGAGGGGTCCGCAGCCACGGTTTGGAAGGGGGCCATAGATGCCGCAACCATAAACGTACCCCCCTTGCGGATCCATTCGTCAGCGCGGCTGCGGAGCTGCACGTACTGCTCGTTCGCGGTGTTGGGATTGCCTCGACGACCGTCGCCCACGATCACGTGCGAGGAAGCCAGCGCGGTGTCCGCCGCGATCAACTTCAGCGCCTGCTCCATCTCCGTATTGTTGTCGGAATAGAAGTCACGATTTCCCATCACCCCGATGGATGCCTGCGCCGGACGCACGTCGTTCCCGTACCCGTACGCGGCGCTCGGCGCCAGGCCTACGACGACACCGTCGATCACGGAGCGATAGTCCGTGCGGATCCGGCTCGGATAGTTCGGATCCAGGAACCCCCGCATGCTCTCGCTCCGGTCGATGTATAGCACCACTCCCTTCGTGCTGTTGATGCCCGGCCAACTCGTGAGGGACGGCGATACTGCCACCTGCGGGGCGGCGGCGCGGTCGGCTATCTCCCCGCTTCCGTCGCCTGGGCACGCTGTGAGGACCAGGAGAAGGGTGTGGAGGGCGGAGAGCTTCACTCGCATGAATTTGGGTAGCATCAGGTCTAGCGGCGGAGATGGAAGTCGTCGCGGTACTGCGGAGGGCGACTGAAGGTATTGTCGGAGAGTTGCCCCCAGCAAGCATTCTGACCCGCTCACAGGAGTGACTCGCGGTTCATCTCCGGCCGCCAAATTGAGATGCACCGTAGGGGGACGCGGATCGCAACTGAAACCGCGATCTGTCCCAAACGATGTTGAATGGTTCAAATGCGACCGCTTAGGGACTGATGATCTACCGTTTGCGATTCGAGACCGCAAGAGCATGTGATATGGGCGACGGGTTCAGTCTGCGTCCAGCCCCGCAGCCTCGGCAGCAAGCCGCGCGGCGCCGGACCAGTCGATGTCGCCGTGGCCTTGGGCGACGCCGGTGAGCAGGCGGTCGCGGAGGGCGCTGGCAATGGGCATGGGGACGGCGGCGTCACCCGCGGCGGCGAGGACGAGGCCCATGTCCTTGAGACCGAGCTTGAGCTTGAAGCCCGCGGGTTCGTACCTCTGCGCCGCAATCTGCTTGGCGTAGTTCTCGAAGATGGGGCCGCGGAGGAGCGAACCGCCCAGGATTTCCAGCAGCGTGTCGGCCTCCACGTCCTGCTTGCGGCCGAAAGCGAACGCCTCGCCCAGCGCGCCGATGACGGAGGCGATCAGGAAGTTGCCGGCGAGCTTCACCACGTTGGCGGCGGCGGGATCGGTGCCGGCCACGAACGTCTCCTGCGCCATCGCGGCGAAGAGCGGGCGGCAGAGGTCGATGTCTTCGGCGGCGCCTGCAGCGACTACGCGGAGCTTGGTGGCCTCTGCCGCATCCGGGCGGCCGAAGACGGGGGCGGAGACGTAGCGCTGCCCGCGCGTGCGGTGCGCGTCTGCCAGCATGCGCGACAGCTCCACGCTGATGGTGCTCATGGAGACGTGCACGGCGCCCTCGGCCAACGCATCGTCGAAACCGTCTTCGCCGAAAACCACGTCCTCCACTGCATGGTCGTCGGCGAGCATGGTGATCACGACCTCGGCGCCTTCCGCGGCGGCAGCCGGCGTGTCCGCGGTGCGGGCGCCGTCTTTCGCCAACTCGTCGGCCTTGCTGCGCGTGCGGTTGTACGCGGCGACGTCGTGCCCGGCGCGGACGAGGTTGCGCGCCATCGGCATGCCCATGCTTCCCAGCCCCACGAATCCCACTCGCATCCGCATCTCCCGTAAGCAGTTGCCACGCACCCGGCGCACCGCCCGCCCGCGCGGAGACGCACCAGCTGCGTGATCGTTGTGTCGGACAGCCCGGCGCGAATTCCCATTCGGAAGCGCGCAGCACCCGCGTGGAGCGTGCCAGCGATGCACGTGCCCCGAACACGCGATTCCGTGCCGCGGGTTTATCTCGCGGCTGATCGGCCTGCGGACAGTCCGCATCGGCAGAAGCGGTGCGGGTGACGACGTCAGCGGCTTGCGCCCGTGTTCCGATCGACCTCGCCGCATCTCCAGAAACGACAAAGCCGGTCCCTGCTGCTGCCAGGGACCGGCTTCGTACATCTACCGAATGCGCCGTCTACCGCGCGATGGACTGGAGGTGGCGGACGGCGAGGGCGTAGGCGGCCAGGGGGACCGTCTCGGACTCCTTGAGCTCGGCGAGGAGGTCGCGGTAGGCGCGGATCTCACGCGCGCGGTCGCTCTCCAGCTTTCGCACGGCGGCCTCCACGTCGCCGCCCTCGGCGCCGGAGAGGACGAGCGCGGCGATGGCGCGCTGGGCGCGGGAGACGTCCTCGGCCAGCGCCTGCGCGTACCTACGCTCCCACGGGTCGTCGCCCGCGGCGGTGCGCAGGCCCTCGCGGAGCCGCGCGGTGCCGAAGCGCTCGCTCACGGCGTAGTACGCGCGGGCCGTGCGCAGCTCCTCGGTGCCCGCGGCGCGGGAGAGGTGCAGCATCTCCAGAAGCTGCGGCAGGAAGCGCAGGGTGATGAGGCGCTCGCCCAGCTTGCGCTCCACACCCTGGTCCTGAAGCTCGCCAAGGCGTGACAGGAAGAGCGCCCGGTCCTCGCCCGCCACGAACTTGGCGAAGTTGCCGCGCAGCGTGGCGAGCCCGGCGCGCGCCTCCTCCACCACGGCGTCCGTCTCCGCATCGGGCGCCACGTTGCCCAGGACCCAGTGCGTGGTCGCCTCCAGGACGCGGCCCAGGCCAAGCAGCCAACGGTACACCGTGTCGCTCGGATAGCGGCCTTCCAGCTTCTCCAGGTCGGCGCGAATCTCCGGGGCGCCGGAGATGCGGCTCGCCACCAACCACGCGCGGACGACGGTGGGGATGTCGCTGCCCGCATCGCGCGAGATGCGGTGCAGGAAGGCGCTGCCCATCAGGTTCACGAGGTCGTTGACCAGCTCGGTGGTCACGATCTCGCGCCGCAGCCGGTGCTCGGCAAGGCGCTTGGGCTCGGCGGCCTGCACCGCGGCGGCGGGAAAGTAGCCCACGAGGTACGGGTGCGTGGCCGCGTCGTCCGGCACGGGCGAGGCGAGCAGCGCCGCCTTGGCCTGGAGCTTGGCGTGCGCCAGCAGCACGCTAAGCGACGGGCGCGTCAGCCCCTGGCCGCGGCTGTCGCGCAGCTCCTCGGCGCGGGGGAAGCCCTCCGCCGCGCGATCCAGCCGGTGCTCCGCCTCCAGCGAAGAGATGAGGGCGGCGAAGTCGTCCACCGCTTCCTTGGACCGCTGCTCGTCGAGCGAGACGGCGAGCGACTGGCCGACGTTGTTGCGCAGGACGAGGTCCGACACCTGGTCGGTCATGGACTCGAGCAGGCGGTTGCGCCCGTCCTCGTCCATCTCCCCGTCGGTGACCACGCGGTTGAGGAGGATCTTGAGGTTCACCTCGTGGTCCGACATGTCCACGCCAGCCGAGTTGTCCAGCGCGTCGGTGTTGATGCGGCCCCCGCGGTGCGCGAACGCGATGCGGCCGCGCTGCGTGAAGCCCAGGTTGCCGCCCTCGCCCACCACCTTGCACCGAAGCTCGTCGGCGTTGACGCGCACCGGGTCGTTCGTGGTGTCGCCCGCGTCGGCGTGGGTCTCGTCGCGGTCCTTCACGTAAGTGCCGATGCCGCCGTTCCACAGCAGCTCCACCGGCGCCGTGAGCACCGCGCGAATCAGCCCTTCGCCGTCCAGCCGCTCCACGCCGGCGGGGATGCCCAGCGCCTTGCGCACCTCGGGCGTGATCTCGATCTCCTTGCTGCCGCGCGGCACGATCATGCCGCCGGGCGAGAGCAGGGCGCGGTCGTAGTCCTCCCAGCTGGACCGCGGCAGCGCGAACATCCGCTTCCGTTCGGCGAACGACGGGGCGGGCTGCGGGTCCGGATCGAGGAAGATGTGGCGGTGGTCGAAGGCGGCCACCAGGCGGATCTTCTCGGACAGCAGCATGCCGTTGCCGAACACGTCCCCGCTCATGTCGCCCACGCCGGCCACGGTGAACGGCGTGGCCTGGATGTCCTTGCCCATCTCGCGGAAGTGCCGCTTCACGCACTCCCACGCGCCGCGGGCGGTGATGCCCTCCTCCTTGTGGTCGTACCCCTGCGAGCCGCCGGACGCGAACGCATCGCCCAGCCAGAAGCCGTACTCCGCCGCCACGCCGTTCGCCACGTCGGAGAGGTGCGCCGTGCCCTTGTCCGCCGCGACGACGAGATAGGGGTCGTCGCCGTCCAGCCGCTTCACGCCGGCCGGCGGCACGACCTTGCCGTCCACCAGGTTGTCGGTGATGTCCAGCAGGCCGCGCATGAGCGTCTTGTACTGCTCCGCCGCCTCCGTCATCTGCCCGTCGCGGTCCGGCAAGACGCGCTTGGTGATGAAGCCGCCCTTGCTGCCCGACGGGACGATGGTGGCGTTCTTCACCACCTGCGTGGTCACCAGGCCCAGGATCTCGGTGCGGAAGTCGTCCGGCCGGTCGCTCCAGCGGATGCCGCCGCGCGACACGGGGGCACCGCGCAGGTGCACGCCCTCCATGCGCGAGGAGTGGACGTAGACCTCGTACAGGAGGCGCGACTTCTTCAGCTCCTCCACGTCGGCGCTGCGGACCTTGATGGAGATATACGGCACCCCGCCCGAGCGCCCCGTGGGCTCCACCCCGCCGTGGCGGAAGTAGTTCGTGCGCACCGTGGCCTCGACCAGGTTCATCATCCGGCGCAGGGCGCGGTCGTCGGCCAGCGAGCTCACGGCCTCCAGCTCCTTCAGCAGCTCGGCCTTGAGCGCGTCCGCCTTCTTCTCGTCGCTCGAGGCGGGATCCAAGCGGGCGGCGAAGAGGTCCACCAGCAGGCGGGCCACGCGCGGGTACGCCATCAGCGCGCGCACGGGGGCCAGGCGGCTGGGCACGGCGCCGATCTGCGAGGCGTAGTTGGCGTAGGTGCGCAGCACGTCCACCTCGCGCCAGCGCAGGCCGGCCTGGAGCACGAGGGCGTTGAACGGGTCCTTGGGCGCGTCGCCCTGCTGCGAGGCCAGCAGCTCCTCGGCCAGGATGCCGGTCCGCTCGGCGGGGATGGGCTGCCCGTCGCGCGTCTGCACGGCGAAGGAGTAGACCATCAGCTGCGGCAGGTCTGCGCCATCCACCTCGAAGGTGTCCACCTCCAGCACGCGCACCCCGGCATCTTCCAGGATGGGCATGAAGTCGGAGAGGACGAGGCGGGCGCCAGAGAGGTAGAGCTTGAGGATGGTGGTGCCGGGCGTGGCCTCCTCCCCCGCCATGGGCTGGCGGAGATGCACGGCCACCTCGTGCCCGCGCTGCCGCATCGCCTCCAGGTGGATCACGTCGTGCGCGGCCGATGCGGGCGAGTTCGCGGCGCGGTACTCCTCGCCGAACGCGCCGCCGTACAGGTGCGCCAGGCGCCGAGCCTCATCCTGCCCGGCAGACGCGTCCAGCTGCTCGGCCAGGCGGTCCTCCCACGAGCGGACCAGGGCGGAGACGGCGCGCTCCAGCTCGCGCGCGTCCGGCGCCTCGGCCGTGGCGGGCGAGGAGAGGTAGTAGTGCAGCCGAGCCTGGTCTCCCGAGCCCATCGCCAGGTAGTACGTGCGCACCGCGCCGCCCAGCCGCGCCGCCAGCAGCTCGCCGATGCGCTGCCGCACCTCGCTGCTGAAGCGCCCGCCCGGCAGGATCACCATCACCGACGACTCGCCGCGCATGGGGTCCGGCCGCACCACCACGCGGATCCCCTCGCCCACGAGCGAGCCCAGGACGGTGCGCACCTCTTCGTCCAGCTCCTCCACCGACGCCTCGAACAGCTCCTCCTTGGGCATCGAGTTGAGGATGGTGACGATCTCCTTGTAGTCGTGCGACCCCGGCCGCGCGCCCGAGTTCTCCAGGATGCGTTGGAACTTGTGGCGCAGGATGGGCACCTCGCCCGCGCTGGCCGCCATCGCCTGGCTGGTGAAGAGGCCCAGGAAGCGCCGCTCGCCCGTCACGCGCCCCTGCTCGTCCAGCTTCTTGAGGCCCACGTAGTCCATCCGCGCGCGGCGGTGGACGGTGCTCTCGGCGTTCGCCTTGGATACGATGAGCAGCGGCCCGCCGGCCACGCGCGCCCGGAACGGCTCCGGCATCCCCGCCAGCGACACCGGCGTGCGGTAGGTGGACCGGCCCGCGTCGGCCAGGATGCCCATTCCCGAGCCCGGCTCCACGCCTACGGTGGCGTCGTCGCCCACGCCGGCGATCTGGTAGCCGCGGTAGCCCAGGAAGATGAAGTTGCCATCGCCCAGCCAGCGCAGGAACTCGCCGATCTCGGCGTACTCCTCCGCGCGCTCCGGGAAGCGGGCCGCGTACTCGTCCACCGAAGCCGTGGTACGCACCAGCTCGTCGCGCATGGCCGCGAAGTCGCTCGTCGCGGCGACCACGTCGGCCAGGCGGCGGCGGATCTCGGCGGCGATGCCCTCGCGGCGCTCCGCCTCGGCCACGCGGGGGATCTCCACGTGCACCAACGCCTCCAGCCCGCCCTCGCCCTCGGCCGTGGGCCCGGCTACGGATACCGGCTCGCCGTCCGCCCCGCGCTCCACGCGGAAGACCGGGTAGGCGTAGTGCTGGATCACCAGCCCCTCGCCCGCCAGGTACTCGCGGATGGAGTCCACGATGAAGGGGCGGTCGCCCACCTCGGCGCGGATCACCGTCACCGGCGCGTTCCAGCCCTCGTCCTCGGGGTTGGCGAGCTCCACGTTCACGCGGTCCGGCCGGGCGCGGCGCAGGAAGTCGTACGCGCCCAGCGTGAGCGCGGCCAGCTGCGGCACCGAGCGCTCGGCGAGCAGGTCGCGGGGCACCTTGGCGAAGAAGAGGCGCGCGAAGGCGCACACCAGCGGCGCGTCGCCGCGGGGGGCGCGCTCCAGGTAGGCGCAGAGATCGTCCACCGTGGCCGCCGCGTGCGGCTGCGTGCTGGCGGGCGTGGGGATCGGATTGCTCATTCAGCCGGAACGGAAGGGGTTCGGTGCGTCCAGGTCCGGGCGCAATGTAGCGACTCGGCCGGGGTTTGGCACCCGCGGCGTGGGCCGCGAGGGGCGACAAAGTAGCCGCTCCGGCCACCCCGCTCAACCCGCGGCGACGCGCCGGACGCGGCGGTGATCCGCGGCGGCATCGCGGCCGATAAACGGAAGGAGGCGGCACCCGTCGGGGCGCCGCCTCTCATCGTCCAACCCGTCTCGCCCGTCCTTCGACGGCCGGCCGGCCGCCGGTGCGCCGCTTACAGGAAGCGGGTCACCTCGAAGCGGCTGCCGTTGGCCGTGCCCTCCAGGCGAACGTAGTCGCCGCTGCGCAGGCGCTGGAAGCGGTCGCGGTCGCTGGCGTTGGGGTTGTACGGCATGGCGGCAGTGTACGTCCCCTGGTTGGTGCGCACCTCGAACACGCCGCGGCTGTAGTCCACCTGCCCCACGTTGCCGGTGAGCTGCTGGTAGCCGGTGCCGTAGCCGCCGTTGCCGGACCCGTACGTGCCGCTGCCGTTGGTGTCGCGCACGTTGCGCTGCACCACGATCTGGTCGGTGTAGAGCACGCCGCCATTGGCCTGCTGCACCCGCATGGAGATGTAGTCGCCCTGCTCCAGCGACGTCACTGCGTACTGCTGCTGGCCGAAGACGACGACGGTGCGGTTGTCGTACGACACGTTGCCGGTCTGGCCGTCCTGCGTCTGCACTTGGATGGACTGGCGCTGCTGGTCCACGTAGCGCACCTGGCCGTCGATCTGGCCGGTGCCGCCCGCGCCGCCCGCGCCCTGGTTCAGGATGCTGCCCAGCACGTTGCCCACCGAGCCCATCGAGGCGCAGCCGGCCCCGCTCGCCACCACGGCGGCCAGCGCCACGTTCCGCAGGCCCTTTATCATCGTCAGTCGCATGGTCGAATCCTCTCGTCTGCGGTTCCCGCCGGTCCGGTGCGGCCCGGCTTCGTGCCGGTGCCCGGAGGCGCGGGCCCTACAGGCAAGCCCGATGCCACGACCTATACGGTAGGTCGTTGCTGGACAATCGGTTAAC
>DASRQW010000477.1 GCA_035696245.1 Longimicrobiaceae bacterium
TCGGGCGCGGCGGCGAGGAGACGGGTGGAGAGCGTGCGCAGCTCCGCATCTCCCAGCCGCTGCGGCGGGCCGGCGGGGAAGACGTTCGTCGGGTCGATGCGGATGCCGTCCAGCCGGCCGGCGGTGAGCGCGAGGGCGAAGTTCATGCGGGTCAGCATCGCGCCGCTGTTCGTCCACTGCTCGGTGCTGTTGGGGTAGCCCGTGGGCGGGGATGCGAGGTACGGCATCTCGCCGAACGAGCGCAGCGCCTGCACCAGCCCGCGCGACGGGCCCACGTCCGCGCCCGTGGCCCGCAGCGCGCTCGCGACGAACTCCACCGGCGTCTTCACCTTGCCGTCGCGGTAGCGCGGATCCGCCATCTCGGGCGAGAGGAAGAGGGCGCGCGTCACCTCGCGCAGGTCGCCGCCGGTGCGCAGGAAGACGCCCGCGAGGCGGTCCACGAGCGCGGCGGGCGGCTGGTCGGCCACGAAGCGCTGGGCGAGCTGGAAGGCGACGTGGTGCGCCGTGGCCGGGCTGGTCGCCAGGATGTGCAGCACCTCGCGCCCGTCCTCCTCGCCGCGGCCGGCGGGCAGGCGGTGGCCCAGGACGGTCTTCTCGCCGCGGTCGTGCATTGCGGGGCGGAAGACGAACTTCGGGTCCAGCTCGCCTCCCGCGCCGGGGCGCGCGCGGTCCATCGTCCAGCCGGTGAAGGCGCGGGCGACCTCCACCACGTCGTGCTGCGTGTAGCCGCCGTCCACGCCCAGCGTGTGCAGCTCCATCAGCTCGCGGGCGTAGTTCTCGTTGATGCCGCGCGGACGGCGGAGCGCCTGCTGCACCGCCGCGGGCCCGGCCGCCAGCGCCGCGTCCAGCCGCGCCGCCTGCCGCGCGTTAACGCGGCCTGACGCGACGGCGGCCTGCCGCTGCTCCGGACTCAGCCCCTGCCAGCGCCGCAGCATCGCCTCGATGCGCGGGGCGGCGGCGTTGGACGAGTCCGGCACGGAGCTGGTCCAGTTGTCCAGGTAGACGAGCATGGCCGGGTGATGCGCCGTGGCGGACAGCAGGTCCTCGAACCTGCCGAACACGTGCGGGCGGATGGCGTTGCGCTCGTAGTCCGAGACGAGGTAGCGGTCCGCGTTCTTGCCGAAGAAGACGTTGAAGTGGTTGAACCAGAAGTCGCTCATCACCGCTTCCAGCTGCCGCTGCGAGTACACGGCGCGCTGCATCCGCGCCCCCGCCAGGTCGAACGCGATCCGCGCCGGACCCGCGACTCCCTGCCCCTGTTCTTGCCGCTGACGGCGCGCTACCCGCGCCGCATCTCCCGCCGCGCCGGGCCGCATCTGCCCGTCCGCATCCGCCTGCATCTCCCGCGATGCATCCGCCCGCATCTCCCCTGATGCGCCCGGCGTCATCGTCATCCCCGGAGCCATCGATGCGCTGTCAGGCATCACGCGGCGGCGGCGCGGGTTCGCGGACGGGTCAGCACCCGCGGCGCGGGCGAGGGAATCGCGGCGGGCGACCGCGGCCGGGTTCTGGCGAGGCTGGGGATAGGCGCGGTACAGCTCGGCCGTCGACATTCCGGCCGCGGGGAAACGCGCCAGCCGCGCATCGAGCGCAGAGTCGTCGATGCGCTCGGGGTGAAGCTGGCGGTCCAGCCACGCGGCGCCGCCCATTCGCAGCACCTCGTCCACGTCCTGCGACCGTGCGCCGTACGTCGCACGGTCCAGCAGCGCGAGGGCGCGCGCGGTGTCCTGCGGCAGCGCCGTCGCGTCTCGCCGGGCGAGCGTGGGGATGGGATACGACGCCGCGTCCACCGCCGGCGGTGCGGAGGCGAACGCGGCTAGGGTCGCTCCGGCGACGAGCGATGCGGCGGCGGCGAGGCGCCGAACGGGCGCGCGGCGGGGCGTGAAGGTACGTGGCTGGTTCATCTTCCGGTGCGGCTGGCGTCTCCGCGTGCGGCACGGGCGTGCCGCCATCTTCCTACCAGCGTTACACCTCCCGCGACTCCGCCGTTTGGCCGCGGGTCAGACGCAGCGTGCCTCCGGCGTTCACCTCCGCCGCGCATCCGCCGAGGCCTGCCGGGAACGGCGGGACGGGAGATGCGGGGCGGCGGATGGCAGCGTGCGCATCCGCGGAACATCTACCGTGGCGTGGCGAGTAGAAGCTGGACGAGAGGCACGCCCCGGCGGCGCATCATCCCTATCCGCCGAACCCTGGTTCCCCACCCGAGAGACCCACCGATGCGAATCCGAGCGCTGGTTTCCCTGCTGTGCCTGGCCGCCGCGGGGCCGCTGGCCGCGCAGGGCGTCATCATCCCGTGCGGCGACTGCCGCGGCGGCGTGCCCGAGTGGCGCGGCAGGCAGGCGCCCCCGCTGCCGGTGGAGTCCATCGCCATCGACACGCGTATCGACGGGCAGGTGGCGACCACGCACGTCACACAGGTCTTCCGCAACGAGACGGGCGCCACGCTGGAGGGCACCTACCTCTTCCCGATTCCCGAGGCGGCGTCGGTGAGCGACTTCGCCATCTGGGACGGCGACCGGCGCCTGGCCGGCGAGGTGCGTTCGCGTGAGGAGGCGCGGCGCGTGTACGACTCCATCGTGCGGCGGCGGCGCGACCCGGGGCTGCTGGAGTACGCCGGGCCCAACCTCTTCCAGGCCAGCATCTTCCCCATCCTCCCGCACGCCACCAAGAAGCTGGAGATCACCTACACGCAGGTGCTGCGGGCCGAGAGCGGCACCGTGGCGTACCGCTACCCGCTCGGCACCGGCCGCAACCTGGCCTCGGCCGAGCGCGTGTCCGGCCGTGTGGAGGTCCGGGCGCCCGGGCGCATCGGCACGGTGTACTCGCCCAGCCACGACGTGGACGTGAACCGGGGAGATGCGGACCGGCGCGCCGTCGCCACCTTCGAGGCCGGCCGCGCGGGCGGGCTGCGCGACTTCCAACTCTTCTACGCGCCGTCCGCATCGGACATCGGCACGTCGCTGGTCACGTACCGCGAGCCGGGCAAGGACGGCTACTTCCTGCTCCTCGTCGCCCCGCGCTCGGGCATGGCGGAGCGGGCGTACGCGGCGAAGGACGTGGTGTACGTGCTGGACACGTCCGGCTCCATGCGCGACGAGGGCAAGATCGACAAGGCCAAGCGCGCCCTCGTCTTCGGCCTCCGCGGCCTGGGCCCGGGCGACCGCTTCAACGTGGTCTCCTTCGCGGGCGAGACGCGGCTGATGGAGACGGGGCTGGTGCCCGCGGACCGCGCCGGGAAGCAGCGCGGCATCGACTTCGTGAACGGCCTGCAGGCTACCGGCGGCACCAACATCGACGAGGCGCTGACCACCGCGCTCGCCCAGCTCCCGCGCGAGGGAACGCGGCCGCGGCTGCTCGTCTTCCTCACCGACGGGCTGCCCACCGTGGGCGTGACGGACCCGGAGCGCATCGCGGCGAACGTGCGCGGGGCGCGGCGGAACGGCATGCGGCTCTTCACCTTCGGCGTGGGCTACGACGTGAACACACGGCTGCTGGACCGCGTGGCGGCCGACAACGGCGGCGTGGCGGACTACATCGAGCCGCGCGAGGACCTGGAGACGCGCGTGTCGGCCTTCTTCGACAAGGTCAACCACCCGGTGCTCACCGACCTGACGCTGGACATGGGCGGCGTGCGCACGGACCTGGTGTACCCGCGCGACCTGCCGGACCTGTTCAAGGGCACGCAGCTCGCCCTGGTGGGCCGCTACCGCAACGACGCGGACCTGCGCAACGTGGCGCTCCGCCTCACCGGCAGCGCCGGCGGCGTGCGGCAGACGTTCACCTTTCCCGGCCTCGCATTCCCGCGCCGCGCCGAGGCGAACGACTTCCTCCCGCGGCTGTGGGCCACGCGCCGAGTGGGCTGGCTCATGGAGCAGATCCGCACGCACGGCGAAGCGGCCGAGCTGCGCGACGAGGTGGTGGAGCTGGGCACGCGCTACGGCATCGTCACGCCGTACACGTCGTTCCTGGCGCTGGAGCCGGGCGCGGTGGAGGGCCAGCAGATGATCGCGACGGACCGGGCGGTGATCGGGCGTGCCGCCGGCGGTTCGATGCCGCTTCCGCCCCCGCCCCCGCCCCCGCCACCGCCGCCACCGCCGCCGCCCGCGGCGCCCTCCGTCGTTTCGGGCGAGGGCGCGGTGCGGGCCAGCAAGATCAGCCGCGCGCAGCAGGACGCGGTGTCTCTCCAGGGCCTCACGGTCGAGAGCGGCGGCTCGCGCCAGGTCGGCGACAAGACGTTCTACCTGCGCGAGGGCGTTTGGACGGATTCGGAGATCAAAGCCGACGCGCACCTGCCCGAGACCACGGTCGAGTTCGGCACCGACGCGTACTTCGCCCTGCTGCGCGAGCGGCCGGCGCTGGCCCGCTACTTCGCGCTGGGCGAGCGCGTCGCCGTGGTCGTGGAAGGCCGCGTCTTCCGCACCGCGCCACCCAAGCCGTAGCCGCCGCTCGTCCGCCGAGTCGCGGGTCGTAGACGGAGATGATCGGCGGATGCTGGCTCGTCCGCCGGTCTACGGGAGATGGACGGCCTGGGACGGAGCGGATGGACGACGGATGACGAGCCGACCATAGATGACGAACGGCGGAAGCGTCCGCGGGAGATACGGGAGCTTCCGCCGTTCTGGCGCGGCGCTGCTTGACGCCGCCATGCGTATCGCCTAGTCTGCGCGGGCGCGGCAGATGCGTGCCGGCGCGAACCCCCGGACAGCCAGCGAGGCGCGATGAGCGGCAGGATCGAGCGGGAGTTGAAGCAGACGAAGCCCGTGCCCAGCGTGGAGGAAGAGGCGTTCCTCAACGTCCTGCGCACCGCCAACGCGCTTCTCCAGGGACTGTCCGACCTCCTCAAGCCGTCGGACCTGACGCAGACGCAGTACAACGTGCTGCGCATCCTCCGCGGCGCGGGCCACGACGGCCTCACGTCGGGCGAGGTGGGAGCGCGCATGATCACCCGCGACCCCGACGTGACGCGCCTGCTGGACCGCCTGGAGAAGCGCGGCATGGTGGAGCGATGGCGTTGCGGCGAGGACCGCCGCGTCGTCTACACCCGCATCACCCCCGCCGGCCGCGACCTCATCGCCCCGCTGGACGACGCGGTCGCCGACCTCCACGTCGCGCAGCTCGGCCACCTGGGCCGCGACCGCCTGGAAACCCTCGTCGCCCTCCTCGAAGAATCCCGCGAAAAAGCCGCGAGCTGATCTCAGCCGCATCCTCCCGTCGAACGTCCGCACCTCCGCCTCACATCTCGCTTGACTCGCAAGCTCTCACCCGAGCGCCAGCAGGAGCTGGACGGGCTCTACCGCATTGCACGGGTGTTCAGTGCGTTTCTCTCAGGCGAGCCAGACGGCGCGGTCGTCGGTAAGCTGATGGAGGACATGTTGGATGCGCATCCCGACCTCGGATTGGAGGAGATGCGCTACCTCCGTGACGACCTTCTTCTTCCGACGGCTTTCGGCTGCTCGGCGAGCAGCTTCGCAGGCTGGACGCGATGCTCAGAGACGGTGCGGGCATCAGCCTCGACTCGCTGAACGCCAAGCGCCTCGCGCGCATCGCCAAGGTGCGGCAGAAGGGGAAGATCACTACGGACGCGCAATACTACCTCCTCCGCGAGCGCATCGAGGAAGTCTGGGAAGACGACGAGCGCCAGGACGAGTTGCACGCGCTGCAAGCGTTGATGCAGGACTATGAAGACCGCATCGTCGCGCGGGCGGAGAAGTCGAAGAGGAAGCCGGGACCAGCCGCATAGCCGATCCGCACTTCCTCGATCCGCCCTCCCGTCGCCACCTGTGGCTCCCGACCGTACCGAAGTGATGCGTTCGCCCGAGACAGAAATGTCCCGATGTGGCGGCAATGCCACGCGGCATGCGGGGCTCTCCAGTCGTAAAACGTTGCCGCTGAACGCGCTGGCGCCGTGCGAGAAATGGCATGAGCCATGCCTTGGACCCCCCTGGACGATCGCCCACCATTGCGGGACCTATCGCTCCCCACTATATCCGCTTCACCGCAGTACCGTCCCGCCCGCCCCCTGCTCCTGCCTCACCCCACCGATACGACCAACCGCGCCACCCGTAGTCGCAGGCCGCATTTCCACGCAGGTTTCTCTCACTCCCCCATCCATGGAGATGGATCGATGCGCTACCTTGTCCGTATCACTTGCATTGCCGGCTGTGCCCTGCTGGCATCGACACGCGCCGCGGCGGCCCAGGCTGCGCCGAACGCTCCCAAGCTGGAGTGGCGCCTGGGGCTGGACCTGCTCACGAGCACGATCCGCAGCTCCGCCGCCGAGGGAGCGGGCACGGGAAGCCGCGGCTGGGGCTTCCTGCTGGACGCGGGCGTCGGCTCGGGCCTGGTGAGCGCGACCGCCGACTTCGGCATGGAGTCCGTGCACGACAACCGGTCGTTCTCCGAGAACACTACGGAGGGATACCTCAGCTCTTCGGTCACGATGCTGCTGGGCAGCGTGGCGGCTGGCGTCCACACGCCTCCGGTTTCGCTGGGTGACCCGCGCGGCATGAAGCTCTCGGCAGGCGCGAACGTGGGATACACGTGGGCGCGCGCGGACCGCGGGATCGACCGCTGCACCGACTGCACCGTCGAGCACCTCGGTGTGAAGGGTGGCGCGTTCGTGGAGCCCGTGGTGAACCTGCACCGCGGCACCACGGTGTTCAACGCGCGCTACCGGATGCTCCAGGGCAACGCCGACCTGCGCAGCAGCTTCAGCATCGGCGTCTCCGCTCCCCTGCGTGGCAAGACCAAAACCCAGGATACGGAAGAGCCGCAGGCCGACCCCGCGGGTCCGGCGAACAAGCCTGCCGTCGCGTCCCCTCCGGCGCGCTGACCTTCCGCAGGCCGCTCGCCGCACTGCCGCTCTCTCCGCGGCGGACGGCTGGGACTTCCATCGAGAAGGGCGAGCGCTGGCCGGCGCTCGCCCTTCTCGCGTTCGGCAAACGGGGAGATCTCGCCGCTCCTGGCGGCGCCGCCCCTCGCTACGGAAGCAGCTCTCCCGTCCCTAGCTGGCCCTGCCGTCCCGATCCCCAGCAGTACGCGGCTCCGTCCGCATCCAACGCGCACACGTAGTCCGCGCCGCCGGCGAACGACACGAACCGCCTCTGGCCCTTGATCGCCAGTGGCGTGGTGGACAGCTCCACACGCGTACCCACGCCCAGCTTTCCCATCAGGTTGAGGCCCCAGCACACGCTGGCGCCCGCCGTGGGCGTGCCGCAGGTGGCGGCCCCACTGGCGTCGATGGCCGTGAACGTCGCCCCGTTCTGCGCCAGCGCGGGGACGACGCGGTTCTCGAAGCCGCCCGTGCCAAGCTGGCCCTGCCCGTTGTCGCCCCAGCAAAGCGCCGTTCCGGCGGCGGTCAGCCCGCACGCGTGGCTGTTGCTGAGCGAGAGGGCGGTGAAGCGCGCGGAGGTGTCCACGGGTCCGGGCGTGGGAGAGCAGACGCTCGCGAAGCCGAACACCGCTCCGCACCCGCCCACCGCCCGGCCCAGCTCGCCACGGTTGTCCGATCCCCAGCAGTACGCCCGGCCCGCGGCGGTGAGCCCGCAGGTGAAGGCGTCGCCCGCCGCGAGCGACACGAGTGCCACGTCGCCCGGCACCCGGAACGGCGTGGGCACCGTCTCGCCGAACGCGGCGCTGCCGGTCTCTCCGAGGACGTTGAACCCCCAGCAGAACGCGGCGCCCGCCGTGTCCAGCGCGCAGGCGTGGCGAATTCCGGCGGCCACCGCGGTGTAGCTGCGGCCCGGCAGCGCCAGCGGCGACCGGGCGCACTGCACCTGCGACGCCCCACACCGCTCGGGCGCCGCTTGGCCGAGCTGGCCGCCGGCGCCGGAGCCCCAGCAGTACGCCGTCTGCCCGGCCGCGATGCCGCAGGTGAACCCCGAACCCACGCTGATGGCGGTGAAGCGGAGGCCGCCAGCCACCTTCACCGGTGCGGCGCGCGGCTGGTCCGTGCCGTCGCCAAGCTGGCCCACCGTGTTGTCGCCCCAGCACCACGCCTCGCCCGCGGGGGTGAGCCCGCAGGTGTGCGACGTACGCGCGCTCAGCGACGCGAGCGCCGGCACGCCCGGCACCCGCACGGGCTCGCTCACGCACGAGTGGTCGTAGCAGCCCGCGAACTTGTTCTCTACCGAAACCGGGTCGCCGTGACAGGCGGCGAGGACGCACAGAAGCGGCAGTGGGAGATACCAGCCGCGGTTGAATCGTCGCATCTGGATGATGGGTTGGCGGTGTTGACGCGGCGCGAGATGGGTTCTCGAGCGGGCGGATGGACGACAAGCCCCAGAATGCCGATCGGCGGGCAGCACCACACGGGCCGGGCGCGGGTGGCCGGGAGGCCCGGCATCTCCCGGCACCTCCGTTCAGGGTCGATCGAGAGGCTTCACCTCGCGGCAGCTCACGCAAGGCTCACCCGGAGGCTGGCGAGTCGCCGGAAGATGCGTAGCTCACATCACGTTGAAGATATCTCCGTAGATCAACGCCGGCGTCAACTGCTTCCCGCCTCCGGCGCGCCGCCCTCGATGGCGGGCCGCGCATCTCCCGTCCCGCCCGTGACCATGAGCGCGACGCCGAGGATCACCAGCGCGGCGCAGGCGTAGCCGACAGGGCCCATCTTCTCGCCCCACACGAAGTACGCGGCGACGGCGGCGACCACCGGCTCGAAAGTGGCGACCGTGGCGGCGCGCGTGGCCTCGATGCGCTGGAGGCCGGCGCTGTACAGCAGATACGAGCCGTACGTGGGCACCACCGCCACGAACGCCAGCACCGCCCACGCGGCAGGGCTCTTCGCGTGGAAGCGCACCAGCGGCAGCAGGCACGCGGCGCCCACCGGCAGCGCGTACAGGAAGAGCGTGGACGCGTGGTAGCGCGCGAAGAAGCGCTTGCCGAACAGGTAGTACAGCGCGTACGCCCAGCCCGACGTGAGTCCCCACGCCAGCGCCGGGCCGCTGAGCCGCATCCCCTGCCCTCCGCTCGTGGCGATGCCCGCCACGCCCGCGAGCGCCACGCCCATCGCCAGCAGCTTGCGCGCCCCCAGCCGCTCGCGCAGGAACGCGGCGGACATCACCGCCACCCAAACGGGCGCCGTGTAGAGCAGCACGGCCGCCAGCGCCGCGCCGCCCGCCTGCACCGCGCGGAAGTACGCCACGTACATCAGTGCGATGCCCACCGCGCCGAACCCCGCCACGCTCGCCAGGTCGCGCCGCGCGATGCGCACCTCGCGCCGCGCTGCCGCGTGCACGCCGAACAGCACCGCCGCGAACGCCGCCCGCCAGAACGAGATCTCCACCGGGTCTATGCCCGCCCGCATCGCGAACCGCGACGCCGGCCCGATCAGCCCCCAGAGCGATGCCGCCAGCAGCACGAACACGTATCCCATCGTCCCCACCGTTCGTGTTTCGGCCCCACCGGCGGCCGTCCATCGTGATGGTGTGCGCGGATGTGAACTCGGCCAGACCCGTCCGACAATCCTCGTGAGGCCGAAGATCCCCGTTCAGCGACTCCACGTGGGAGCGCTGGCGTTTCAGTCACGGTGCAACGCGAGGAGAACACAATCATGGCACTCTACAAGAACGGTGGCTACCTCACCAAGTCGAACGACGCGGCGTTCGACAAGCTCTACAAACCCGGTGCGAAGTGCCCGGCCTCCGGGATCTATCGCTGTGAAGGGTGTGGCGACGAGATCGCCTCGAACAAGGACAATCCGTTCCCCACGCAGAACCAGCAGCAGCACAAGCCCTCGTCCGGCGCCATCGAGTGGCGGCTGATCGTCCAGTCGGAGTCGAAGGACTAGGGCGCCGCTGTCCGCTCCGTCCTGCCGAGACGTCGTGCGCACGCGGCGTCTCGGCAGCTTCGGTTAACATCAGCCACGAGTGAGAGGCAACCATGAGCGATCTTCAGAAGCCGGGCGAAGTGCCTGCCACACCCGGAGAGTACATCGAGCGCGGTCCGCGTGGAGGGGAGGTGGCCGATCCCCGTCAGGTAACCATCGAGCCGGGCGACCACCCCCTGCCGCCGACGCAGGAGCCGGGAAGGACCTGGGAACGGATCGGCCCGGCGAAACCATAGCTCGACAGTCGGCGGCCCCTCGTTCGTTCGCAACGAGGGGCGTCGGCTTTGCGCAAGCGCCGGGCGACGAAATGGGCTAGACCGCAGCCGCGTAACCACGCTGCGACTTCGGCAGAGAGTGACGAAGCGCCCCGAAGCCGACCGGCTCCGGGGCAAACTTCGTACAGCTCAACCCATGACCTCAGTTCCTTCGTTCAGGATCGCAAGATATGTCGGGTAGACGAAGAGCCGATCCCGTTGCCTACCCGTGGACTCTTCCACAATTCCCAGTTCCTCCAGCTTGCGGATGGCCGTGCTTACCGTCGGCACGCTCAGCCCCAGGTCCCGCGCGGCGTGCGAGATGGTGAGCAGCGGCTTCCTGCGCATCAGGTGATGCACGCGCAACGCCGAGCCCGCGGCGCGGCCGATTCCCTCGATGCGGCGGCGGTCCTCATCCAGCAGCGCCAGGATTCGCCTGGCAGTGCCGCTCGCCTGGTCCGCCGTGGTCGCCACCCCGTCGAGGAAGAAGCGCAGCCACGCTTCCCAGTCACCGTCCATGCGTACGCGCTGGAGGAGTTCGTAGTACGTCTGCCGGTGCTGCTTGAAGTAGAGGCTCAGGTACAACAGCGGCTCCGACAGCGCGCCTTCCGCACACAGCAGGAAGGTCACGAGCAACCGGCCCAGGCGTCCGTTTCCGTCGAGAAACGGGTGGATGGTCTCGAACTGGACGTGCGCCAGAGCCGCCTTGATCAGCGTAGGCGTGCGGCGGGGCTGATCGTGCAGGAAGTTCTCGAGGTCGCCCAAGACGTAGAGCAGCTCGCCGTGCGGCGGCGGGACGAACGCCGCATTTCCCGGCCGGCTCCCTCCGATCCAGTTCTGACTTCGTCTGAACTCACCGGGAGTCTGCTCGCTCCCCCGCCCCTGCGCCATTAATACGCCGTGAATCTCCTTGACGAGCCGAAGCGAGATCGGGAAACCGCCGCGAAGCCTGGAGAGGCCATGATCCATGGCGGAGACGTACCGAGACACCTCGCGCACGTCGTCCATCGGCACTCCCGGCGCCTCACTGTTCTCGAAGAGGATCAGCTCCGAGAAAGACGACTGCGTACCCTCGATCTGCGAGGAGAGCACTGCCTCCTTGCGAATGTACAGGTAGAGGAACAACGAAGGGTCGGGCAGCAGCGTGGAGATCCCGTCCAATCGTCCCAGCGCTCGGTTGGCCTGTTCCAGAAGGTCGTGCAGCTCCACATCGAGCACCAGGCCGGGCTCCGGCGGTAGCGGGCTGGGAATGAACGCTTCATAATGCTCCCCTGCCGTGCTATGCCTCTCCAGACGACCCTGCATCCCTCGCTCCACGGAACGCTCCTTATTAAAGGATACTTTCATAGCGTTTCCAACTATTAAAATATAGCTGCCTATGTTTTAATAGCAATCAACCTATCGGACGGAATTGCGCCACCACGAAGAAACCCCGAGAGCCGTTCGGCTCCCAGGGCTTCACTCCAACGGCAATCTACTCGGTGAGAGGTGCTATTAAAGGATACGTTAATAGCACGGTTCGCTAATAAGACTTCAACGCTAAAGGTTAAATAACGTTCGATTCGTCCGCAATTCAGAACCGGAACGCCACCTTGATGCTCCCGCTCCCCTTCTTGTCCATCGCCGTCAGCAGCGCCTCGCGCACGTCCGAGAGCGCGAACGTGTGGGTGAGCAGCGGGCCCACGGGCGCTCGCCCGTCCGCCACCATCGCCGCGGCCTCGGTGAAGGCGCCAGACGTGGGGCTGGCGTGCGTGTGGCCGCCGTAGCACAGGCTGCCGCGCAGCGTGAGCTCCTTGAGCCAGATAGGCGACCAGTCGATCCCCGGCAGCGTCGTCGAGTTCCCCAGCAGCACGATCGTCCCGCCCTGGCGCGTGAACCGCAGCGCATCTTCCACCCCGCGCGTGCCACCCACGCACACGTAGGTCACGTCGAACCCGCCCACGGCGATGCGCTTGCCGATCACCGGCTTCATCAACCGCGCGCCGGAGATGGACGCCAGCTCATCGAAGTAGTCGCCCCGCCCGGAGACGGTGCGCTTCGCCCCCAGCCGCTCCGCCTGGTCCGCCTGGAACTGGTGCCGCGCCATCACCGTCAGCTCCACGCGCGGGGCGAGGGCGTGCAGCGCCGCCGTGGTCATCAGCCCGATCGCGCCGGAGCCGATCACCAGGACCTTCGCCCCGTCCACCGGCAGGTTGGCGCGCACGGCGTGGATCGAGCACGCCAGCGGCTCGATCAGCACCGCCTCCTCGTACGTCACCTTCTCGGGCACGCGCACGAGCTGCGTCTCGTGCGCCACGAACTCCTCGCCCCAGCTCCCGCCCAGGCCCTTCGTGGTCCCGATCAGCATTCCTGGGGCGACCTTGCCGTCCGTGAAGTGCGCGCACCGCGAGTGGTGCCCGTCCGCGCAGTCCGGGCAGGGCGGATCGATCTCCCGCGGCTCGCAGCACAGCAGCGGGTTGGCGACCACGCGCTCGCCCACGGAGAAGCCACGCACGCCGCGGCCGGTCTCGACGACGGTGCCGACGTTCTCGTGCCCCGGAACGAACGGGAACGACGAGAAGGGCGAGGTGGATGGGCTCGCCTTGAGCGTCACGATCGCGAGGTCGCTTCCGCAGATGCCGCCCATGTGCGTGCGGATGCGGACCCAGCGGTCGCTCGGCAGCGAGGGCGCCGCCGTCGTGCCGAGCCGCGTGCAGGCGTGAGGGCCTACGTACAGGCGCTCGTTCATCTTCCCCGCCGCCGCCGTCGCCAGGTAGCGCGGGATGGGCGCCGCGAAGGTGACCGCCCTCACGCAGGCACTCCCGGCGTGACGATGCGCAGCGCGCCCGGCACGCAGTCGATCCGCACCTCGGCAGACGAGGCGCGGTTGTACTCGCCGTCCGTCTCATACGCCGGCGGCTCGGCGAAGCGCAGCGTGAACCCCGCCGCCTTCTCCGTCACCACCTCGGGCTGCATGGCGTGCGTCCCCTTGGTCGCCGCGCCGAAGAGCTGCATACGGCGCAGCGCGGAGGCGTCGTGGATGGAGACCGCGTCCAGCATCCCGTCCGTCAGCGACGCGTCCGGCGCGATGCGGAACGAGCCGCCGAAGTTGCGGGCGTTGGCGACGATCAGCATCAGGTGCCGCGTGGACGGCCGCTGCGCCGCGTCGGTGCCAATGGCGATGTCCACCCCGCGGTAGCCCAAGAGCTGCCGCAGGGCCGAGTACATGTACAGCGCGTTGCCCTTGATCCAGCGGATGCGGG
>DASRQW010000478.1 GCA_035696245.1 Longimicrobiaceae bacterium
GCGGACGGAGGGATGGCGCCCAAGCTCCGCGCGGCGTCGCGGGCGGCGCACGGCGTGGGCGCGGTGCGCATCGGCGACCTGGAGATGCTGCGCGACCGCGGCGCGGGAACACGGGTGCGGGGGGCTGTGCCCTTCGCCGCAACGGCCTGAGGAGAGACGAGATGACGACTGCCACCGCGAGCGGCGCCGAGGCGCTGCTGGGCGTGTACCGCCCCGCCGGCCCGGTCTTCACCGGCGGCGAGGGCTCGTGGCTCATCGCCGAGGACGGCGGGCGCTTCCTGGACTTCACGGCCGGCATCGCCGTGAACGCCCTGGGCTACGGCGACCCGGACGTGGCGGACGCCATCCGCGAGGCGCTGGACAGCGGCCTCATCCACGCCTCCAACCTGTTCAGCACGCGCCCGGCAGCCGAGCTGGCGGAGTGGCTGGCCGGGCACTCGTTCGCCGACCGCGTCTTCTTCTGCAACTCCGGCGCGGAGGCCAACGAGGGCGCGCTCAAGTTCGCGCGGCGCTGGGCCCGCGCCGAGGGCGGGGACGGGCGGACGCAGATCGTCGCCTTCCGCGGCGGCTTCCACGGGCGGACCATGGGCGCGCTCTCCGCCACCGACCGGCCGGCGTACCAGGAGCCTTTCCGCCCCCTCGTGCCCGGCGTGCGCTTCTGCGACGTGGGCGACGTGAGCGAGGTGGAAGCGCTGCTGGCCGGCGGCAACGTGGCCGCGGTGATCATCGAGCCCATCCAGGGCGAGGGCGGCGTGATGCCGGTGCCCGCGGGCTTCCTCAAGGCGCTGCGCTACCTGTGCGACGAGGCCGGCGCGCTCCTCATCTTCGACGAGGTGCAGGTCGGGCTGGGGCGCACGGGGACGCTGTGGGCGCACGAGCAGGCGGGCGTGACGCCGGACATGCTCACGGTCGCGAAGCCGCTCGCCGGCGGGCTGCCCATGGGCGCGGTGCTGCTGACGGAGCGCGTGGCATCCGCCATCCAGCCGGGCGACCACGCCACCACGTTTGGCGGCGGACCGCTGGTCGCATCCGCCGCGCTGGCGGTGTGCCGGAAGATCGGCGAGCCGTCGTTCCTGTCCGAGGTGCGGCGCAAGGGCCACATGCTGGCCAACCGCTTGGGCGTGCTGTCGCTGAACGCGCGGGTGAAGGACGTACGCGGCGCGGGGATGATGTGGGGCGTGGAGCTGGACGCGGCCGACGCGGGCGACGTCGTAGCCCGCGCCCGCGAGGCGGGGCTGCTGCTGTGCACTGCCGGGCCGTCGGTGGTGCGCGTCGTCCCGCCGCTGGTCGCGACGGACGACGAGCTCGTGCGGGGAGTCGAGATCCTGGAGGAGGCGCTCTGATGCTGATGGATTCCACCTATGCCGTAGGCGCCGGGGGCGCGGCGGTGGACTACGCGCCGGGACGCACGGCCGCCGCGGCAGCCGTGATCACGCGCCAGGCGCGCGTGGCGGACATGCTCCAGGTGGAGCCGCTCATCAACGGCTTCGCCGCGCGCGGGCTCATGCTGCCCAAGACGCTCGAGTTCCTGTGCCGCGGCTTCCGCGAGTTCGTGGTCGCCACCGACGCGCACGGCAAGGTGCTGGGCTGCGGCGCCCTGCGCGTCTACACGCCACAGCTGGCCGAGGTCGCCTCGCTGGCGGTATCGGAAGATGCGCACGGGCTGGGAGTCGGCCGCAAGATCGTGCAGCAGCTGGAGGTTGAGGCGCACGCGCACGGAATCGGGACGCTCTTCGCGCTCACGCTGCAGGACGGCTTCTTCCACAAGCTCGGATACCGCACCGTGCCCAAGGAGATGTTCCCGCAAAAGGTGTGGGCCGACTGCCGCAGCTGCTCCAAGCTGCACGCCTGCGACGAGATCGCGGTGGTGAAGGAGGTTTAGGGCCCTCACCCGGCGGCCTGAGACCCGCCACTCTCTCCCACAACCGCGTGGGAGAGGGGACGTACGGCGGGGGATTTGACGCGAGGCGGATGGATCGTCTCGGTCGAGAGAAGATGAGGGTCGGGATGCCGATGCGGGGATAGAGGTCAGGCGGAGTCAACCATCAGTCCGGCGAACCACGGGACAGGAGATACAGGGCCATGCAGAGCAACACCGTCGTCCTCGCGTACTCGGGCGGGCTGGACACCTCGATCATCGTGCCGTGGCTGAAGGAGAACTACGGCGCCGACGTGGTCTGCGTGGCTGCCGACGTGGGCCAGGGCGAGGAGCTGGACGGGCTGGTCGCCAAGGCAATCGCCTCGGGCGCGCGCGAGTGCTACGTGGAGGACCTGCGCGAGGGCTTCCTTACCGAGTTCGTGTGGCCCACCCTGCGCGCGGGTGCCGTCTACGGGCGGAAGTACCTCCTCGGGACGTCGATGGCTCGCCCCATCATCGCCCGGCGGCAGGTGGAGGTGGCGCGGCAGGTGGGCGCCACCGCGCTCGCGCACGGCTGCACCGGCAAGGGCAACGACCAGGTGCGCTTCGAGCTGACCTTCGCCGCGCTGGCGCCGGAGATGTCGGTGATCGCCCCGTGGCGCCACTGGGACATCCGCTCGCGGGAGGACGCGCTGGACTACGCGGCCCAGAAGGGCATCGCCGTGACGGCGACCAAGGAGAAGATCTACTCGCGCGACCGCAACCTGTGGCACGTGTCGCACGAGGGCGGTCCGCTCGAGGATCCGGCGTACGAGCCCACGGAAGACCTCTTCCTGCTCACCCGCTCGCCCGAGGATGCGCCCAACAAGGCCGACTACGTCACCATCGGCTTCGAGAACGGCTACCCCGTGTCGGTGGATGGCGAGACGCTGGGCGCCGTGGCGCTGCTGGAGCGGCTGAACGAGATCGGCGGGCTGCACGGGGTGGGCCGCATCGACCTCGTGGAGGACCGGCTGGTGGGGATGAAGTCGCGCGGCATCTACGAGACGCCCGGCGGCACGCTCCTCTACTCCGCGCACAGCGAGCTGGAGCAGCTCGTGCTCGACCGCCGCACGCTGGCGCTGAAGGACGCGATCGCCCCCCGCTACGCCGACCTGGTGTACGAGGGCCGCTGGTGGACCACCGAGCGCGAGGCGATGGACGCGCTGGTGGACGTGACGCAGCAGCGCGTGACGGGTGAGGTCAAGATGAAGCTGTACAAGGGCCAGCACACCGTGGCCGGCCGCACCAGCCCCTTCTCGCTGTACGACGAGCGCTTCGTCACCTTCGGCGAGGACGACGTCTACGACCAGGCCGACGCCGCGGGCTTCATCCGCCTGTACGGGCTGCCCATGCGCGTCGCCGCGCTCAAGCAGCGCGAGGAGCAGCTGGCGAAGGCCGCCCGCGCCCCCCGCTACGTCACCGACGTCGCGGCCGACTGAACGGCGAGCGGCCGGTGCGTCCCTCGCGAGAAGGGCGCACCGGCCGCGAGTCGCGCGCCGCCGAAACGACGCGCGTCAGGCGCTCAGCCGCAGGGGATGGGGCAGGTGGCGCAGGTGTACTCGCACGTCGTGCCGCTCACGGGACAGAACTCGATGCTGCGGCGGCTCATCGCATCGAAGCCCGCGACCGTGCCGTGGATCGCATCGCCTGCCTTGGTCGTGCTGAAGCTCTCTACCGCCAGGTCGTCCAGGTGGAGTTTGCGCATGCTGCTCCGTTCGGGTGGAGATCGAGGAAATCGGCGGTCAGAGTGTGGCGCCGGAGGGACGTCGATCGCTCGCCGGTGTCAGTAGGTGACCGGCTCGGCCGCGCAGATGGTGATGCAGCTGTTGTTGCTGGGGCGGCAGCTGTCGTACTCGCTGCAAAGCATGTTCGTGCCGACGATAGTGATAGGCACGAGCCCGGGCGAAATCGCCTCGCCGACGGTGGCGAAGCTGTCGACCTGTAGGTCGTCCAAGCGAAGTCTCTGCATGGGGTTTCCCGGCGGCGAGAGGGTGACGGGTAGGTGGGGTTGTCGGATGATAATTATCTGTCGGGAAATGCGCAACGCCGCTCCGCGCCCGCTCTGCCGGGTGGGGCGAACGGACGCCAACGTACGAAGAGGGTGAACGATGCCTGAGACCGCCACGCCCGCCGCCCGCCTCTGGGGCGGCCGCTTCGCCGCCGGCCCCGCGCCGGAGATGGATCGCCTGAATCGCTCGCTGCCGGTGGACTTCCGCCTGTGGCGCGAGGACATCGCGGGGAGCCAGGCGTGGGCCGCGGCACTGGCCGCCGCGCGCGTCATCGGCCTCGACGAGTGCGACGCGCTGCGCGCCGGCCTGGGCCGCGTGGCCGCCCGCCTGGCCATGTGGAACGCCGCCGACTGGGCCGCCGCGCCGGATGAGGACATCCACTCGCTCGTGGAGCGCCTGCTGTACGAGGAGGCTGGCGACGTCGCCGGCAAGCTGCACACCGGCCGCTCGCGCAACGACCAGGTCGCCACCGACACGCGCCTCTGGGCGTGCGGCGCCGTGTCGCGGCTGGACGCGGCCCTCCGCGACCTCCAGCGCGCCCTGCTGGAGCAGGCGGAGGCGCATCGCGACGCGGTGATGCCGGCGTACACGCACCTCCAGCGCGCGCAGCCGGTGAGCGCCGCGCACTGGCTGCTCTCGCACGCGTGGCCGCTGGCGCGCGACCGCGAGCGGCTGGCGCAGGCGCGCGAGCGGCTGGCCACGCTGCCGCTGGGCTCGGGCGCCATCGCCGGCTGCCCCTTCCCGGTGGACCGCGTGCTGCTCCAGGAGACGCTGGGCTTCCGCGCGCTCACGGCCAACAGCATCGACGCCGTGTCCGACCGCGACTGGACGGCCGAGCTGCTGTTCGTGTGCGCCATGGTGGGCGTGCACCTCTCCAAAATCGGCGAGGACCTGATCCTCTTCGGCTCGCAGGAGTGGGGCTTCGTGCGTTTCAGCGACCGCTTCAGCACCGGCTCGTCGCTGATGCCGCAGAAGCGCAACCCCGACGCGATGGAGCTGGCGCGCGGCAAGGCGGGACGGCTGATCGGCGATCTCACGACGGTGCTGACGGTCCTGAAGGGCCTGCCGTCCGGCTACAACAAGGACCTGCAGGAAGACAAGGAGGCGCTCTTCGACGCCTTCGACACGCTCGAAGCGCTACTCCCCGCCGTCGCCGGCACCGTGCGGACGATGGAGATCGACACCGCCCGTGCGGCAGACGCGGTAGATGCGGGCATGCTCGCCACGGACCTGGCGGACTTCCTCGTCCGCAGCGGGATGCCGTTCCGCGAGGCGCACGGCGCCGTGGGCAAGCTCGTCCGCATGTCCGAAGACTTCGGTTGCGAGCTCGACGAGCTGCGGCCGGAGTTCTTCACGCGCGTATCCCCGCTGTTCGAGGGAGCGGACTTCGGCTCCCTCTTCTCCCACGAATCCGCTCTGGCCGCCCGCGCAGGCGTGGGCGGCACCTCCGCCGAGGCCGTCGCCGAGCAGATCGCCAAGCTGCGCGCGGTGTTGTAGCAGCTTCTGTCGGACGCTGGATAGGAGGAGATCGGAAGGGGATCGCGAGGTTTTCGCGGTCCCCTTCTGCTTGATCTTGACCGGGAGAGTGGCTGGGAATATATTCTCCTCAACGCGAGGAGGAATTATGGCAGTCATCACTGAGCGGAGAGGCGGAACCCCCGGCGTGTCGCCTCGCGAGGCGGCTTTCGTGACGGGCCTGTCCGAGAAGGACGTCAACCAGGCCATCGACCGCGACGAGGTGGAAGCCCTGCCCGCGCGCCGCCGGGAAGACCGCGGGCGCATGCTGGGCTACCGCGACCTCCTGTACCTTCGCGTGCGGAACGACCTGGGGCGGCTGCTCTCGCCAGAGGGCAAGCGGATGCTGCGCGAGCAGCTTGCCGCCTGGGACGAGCGTTGGTACGGCGGCGGGACCGTGAGCCTGGGACGCGTGGAGCTGAACGTCGCGCCCGAGATGCAGGCCGTCCAAGAGCGCCTGGCGCGCGTGGAAGAGGCGCGCTCCGTCGTAGTCGCGGACCCCGAGGTGCGCGGCGGCGAGCCCGTGGTGTGCGGCACGCGCATCTCCGTGTACGTGCTGGCCGACCTGGCGCGTCAGGGCGCCCCGCGCGAGGAGCTTCTCGAAGACTATCCCGCGCTCGCGCCGGAAACCTTGGATGCCGCGTTGCTCTACGCCGAGATGCACCCCCGCAGGGGTCGGCCACGCCGCGCTCCCTGGAAGGACGGCGTGGTGATCGGGGGCGAGCCGTGATCCGCTTCGGCGGCGGGAGAGCCGGGCGCGGAGGGCAGACGGCCCGGTGATCCAATTCCTCATCGACGAGAACCTCTCGCCGCGCCTCGTAGACGTGGCGCAGAGGTTCGGGTTCGTCGCCTACCACGTCGTCCACCGCGGCTAGTCGTCGCTTAAGGACCCGCAGGTGCTGCGGCGGATCCTTGACGAAGACCTCACCATCGTCACGAACAATTAGGACGACTTCCGCCCGATGCTCGCGCGGGCGAAGATCCATCCCGGCATCGTCGTCATCCTCCCCAACGTGCGGCGCGAGCGGCAGATCGAGCTGTTCGGCACCGCGCTCGCGGCCTTGTGCGCGCACGATCCTCCGCTCGACATGATCAACACCGTGCTGGAGGTGGACGAGCACGCAACAGTGACGATGTACTCGCTTCCGCCTACTGCCTGACGGCTCCGAAGTTGGGAAGCAAACGACCTTTCCGCGGAAAGGCCGTGTTCCTCGTTGGATGTGTCCCCCTCCGATCGTCCCAAGGTCGAAAGTGGAGAGCTGAGGTCGGGAGGTGTGCAGGTTGCTGATGAAAACGGCGCGCCGCCGGTCACGTGACCGGCGGCGCGTTCGTGCTTCCGGAAGCGGTGCGCGTCAGTGCGAGACGGCGACCGGGGAGGTGCGGGTGGTGGTGGTGCCGTCACCCATCTGCGAGTACTGGTTGCGGCCCCAGCACCACGTCTGGCCGTTGGTGTCCAGCGCGCAGGTGTGGCCGGAGCCGGTGCGTACGTCGGAGAAGATCACGCCGGCCGGCTGCGCGACGGCGGTGGGTGTGCGGTACGCGGTGGTGTTCGCGGTGCCCAGCGAGCCGAACTGATTGTTGCCCCAGCAGTAGGCCTGCCCCGCGGCGGTGAGCCCGCAGGTGTACGACGAGCCCGTCGCCAGGGACACGAACGTCACGCCGCCCGGCTGGAGCACCGCCGTAGGCACCTTGCGGTTCGTAAGCGTGCTGTCGCCCAGTTGGCCGCTGTCGTTGCGGCCCCAGCAGTACGCCTGGCCGACGGAGGTCAGCGCGCAGGTGTGCGAATATTCGGTGACGACCGCGGTGAAGCTCAGCCCGCCTTGCTGCACGGCCACGGGCACGCGGCTGCCCAGGAACGAGTTGTTGCCCAGCGCGCCGTCGCCGCCGTAGCCCCAGCAGTACGCCTGGCCGGTGCTGGCCAGCGCGCAGGTGTGGGTCCCGCCGGCGGAGATGGACGAGAAGACGACGCCCGCCGGCTGGTGCACGGCGCCAGGCGTGGCCGGCCCGATGGCGCTGCTGTCGCCGATCTGGCCGGACGAGTTGCTCCCCCAGCAGTAGCCCTGGCCCGACGCGTTCAGCCCGCAGGTGTGCGCGGTCCCGGCGCTGAGCGTGGTGAATGCCACGCCGCCCAAGGGCAGCACGGCGACCGGGATCAGCGGATTCACGAGCGTGCTGTCGCCCAGGCGGCCGTCTGCGTTGTAGCCCCAGCAGTACGCCTGGCCGGACGAGTCCAGCGCGCAGTTGTGGATGGCGCCCGACGTGATCTGCATGAACGCTACGCCGGCCGGCTGGTGCACCGAGACGGGCACCGTGGTAGTCGCGGCGGTGCTGTCGCCGAGCTGGCCGGCGGCGTTGCGGCCCCAGCACCACGCCTGCCCTGCGGCGGTGAGGCCGCAGGAGTGCGTCTGGCCCGCGTCGATGGCGGAGAAGGCGTTGGTGGGCGTCACGGTGAGCCGGGGTACGCTGCCGGCGGGGGGGCCAGCCGACGGGGACGTGACCGGGTCGGAGCACGCCCACAGCAGCGGCGCCGCGGCCAGCAGCAGCACGGCGGTGCGGAAGGAAGATCGGTGGATCATGGTGTCTGCCTTGGGAAGGAGGAGGTCGTGCAGCCACGTGCGGAGAGTGAAAGGTGGCTCCTGCGGTTTAATCGGTCAATGAAAATCCTGTCTGAATTGGTAGTGCGTGGAGGACCCGTGAACAGATGATCCGCGAGGGATGGAATGGATGGCGGTGCACTCCGCGACGGGTAAGGCGCGGTGATCAGCGAGGATCGGGCGGGCCGGGTGAGGTGAAGGAGGGGCCTGGAATACCTAGCCGGGCGAGGGTCCCCAGCGCGTCGGCGGTGGCGGCATCGAGCGCGGTGTTGTCGAAGATGCACCACACGTCCGCGGTGTGCGCGGCGGCGGCGAGGATGAGGGCGAGCCGGTCCAGGTACTCGGCCTCGTACGCGGAGTAGTAGATGCGCGGCGAGCCGTGGAGCCGGTAGTACACGGTGGCCGGCCAGCCGCCGGGCTCGGCCGCCGCGGGCACGCGGGCCGGGTCCGCGGCTACGCGCGCGACGTGGAAGGAGACGAGCATGTGCTCCGCATCTTCCGTGAACCAGGTGGGGTGGCGCGGCTCGCACACCACCGCGCCCGCGAAGCGCTCGCGCAGGTGCGCGAAGAAGGCAGGTGCCACGGCTGTGTCGTACGCCAGGCTGGGAGGAAGCTGCACGAGCAGCGGGCCCAGCTTCTCGCCGAGGTTTGCGCACTCGGAGAGGAGGCGGGCGAGCGGCTCGGCTGGGTCCGCGAGCTTGCGCGTGTGGGTGATCTCCTTGGGCACCTTCACCGCGAACCGGAAGGCGTCCGGCACCGAGGCGGCCCAGCGCGCGTACGTGGCCGGCCGGTGCGGGCGGTAGAAGGAAGAGTTGATCTCCACCGCGAGGAACCGCTCCGCGTATCGCTGGAGGTGGCTGCCTTCGATTGGAAAGTACTCCGCGTGCCGCGACGGCAGCGACCATCCCGCGCACCCGATCCGAACATTGTCCCGCATCGCGTCGTCTGCTTGGAGGTTCCCGTCTCGTTGTGAGTTCAAGGCCGGTATGGAAGTGCCGGGCCAGCGGGTGGATGGCCGTGCGTTCGAGCCTTTTCCACTGTGGGCAGCGGCGGTAGACTGGCTGATGCGGGTCCGCGGATTCTCGCCCCACCCTCTCACCGGCTGGAGCATGCGCAATCATCCTCGATTCTTCGTGCTCGTGCTGGGTGCGCTGTTGCTTCCGGCACGCGCGGCCACCGCGCAGGTGGCCGGGGCGGATTCGGTGCCGAACCGGGTGTACGATGCGAGGACGCACCGCTTCACCACGTTCGACGCGATGGTGGCCGAGGTGGCGCAGGCCGACGTGGCGTTTTTCGGCGAGGAGCACGACGACCCGGCGACGCACCGGCTGGAAGCCTCGCTGCTGCATGGCCTCGCCGCACGGCGGGGCAAGATCGTGGTGGCGCTGGAGATGTTCGAGCGCGACGTGCAGCCGAACGTCGACGCGTACCTCGCCGGGCGGATGGACGAGCGGGCGATGCTGGCCGTCTCGCGCCCGTGGCCGAAATACGCGGCGGACTATCGGCCGCTGGTGGAAGCCGCCCGGACCCACCACTGGCCCGTGATCGCCGGCAACGTCCCGCGGCGTATCGCGGCGGCGGTCGCGCGCTCCGGGCTGGTCACCCTGGACACGCTGCGGGGAGATGCGCGGCGGCTGGTCGCGGCCGACGTGCGCTGCCCGCGCGATGCGTACTTCACGCGCTTCGGCGAGGAGATGCGCGGGCACGGCGGCATGAGCGCGGGCGGAGATTCCGCGGAGGCGGCCGCGATGACGGAGCGGTTCTACCAGGCGCAGTGCAGCAAGGACGAGACGATGGCGGAGTCCGTGGCCGTCGCGTTCACGGCCGGCGGACCGGGAACGCTGGTGGTGCACTTCAACGGCGCGTTCCACACCGATCACCGCCAGGGCACGGCGGAGCGGACGGCGAGGCGGCTGCCGAACGCGCGCATCGTGGTGATCTCGGCCGTGCCGGTGCCGGACCTGGCCGCGGCGGATACGGCGGCGGTGGAGGGGCAGGCGGATTACGTGGTGTTCACGCAGGCGCCACCGGCGGCGGTCGAGCCGCCGAAGCCGTAGGCGAGGCAGCGCGCCGGGTAGATGGTTGCGGCGTAACGATTTCGGATGCGATGAATCGCACCCCTACACGCCGCGACGGAGCGGGATCGGGAAATCGTTGCGCGCGCGCCGTTACGTGAGGGATGCGCGCCCGGAGGGGCGAGACGGCGGCGGGCGGATACAGGGTAGGCGGAGATCCAGGGCGAGGGTGCGGCGGCGAGGAGCCGCCGCCGGCTTGCCGCAGTTGGGCACAGTCGTATCGTGCCCTACTGCGCGCGCAGCCCGGCCCCGCTTGCGGGGACACGCCCAAACCCTGTCGTTCGTCGTTGGACAGACGCCAAAGAGAAGCGGGGG
>DASRQW010000479.1 GCA_035696245.1 Longimicrobiaceae bacterium
CCGCGCGGGGTGCGCACGCGGTGCTCCACCTCGTACGGCGTGCGCTCGGCCACGGCGCGGGTCCACGCGGTCAGCGTCTGCTTCCTGTCTTCCGGGTGCACCGCCGCCAGCCAGCCGATGCCGCCGATCTCCCGCGTGGTCTGCCCGGTCAGCGCCTGCCACGAGGGCTGCGGGCCGTCGAAGAGGCCGCCGGACGTGGCGGTCCACACGGCGGCGCTGGTGGCCTCCACCAGGGCGCGGTAGCGCTCCTCCACCGTCTTCACCGACGCCAGGCCGCGCGCGTCGGCCGCCTCCCGCGCCAGGGCCAGGACGGACGAGACGGTGCCGTCGGCGCCGCGCTCGGGCACCAGGCAGGTGGCGCGGCGGCGCACCTCGCCCGCGGCGGAGCGATGGCCCAGCTCGCGCACCAGCGGCTCGCCCCCGGCGAACGCCTCGCGGAGCGCGGCCTCGTGCTCGTCCGCCAGCTCCGCGGGCGCGCCCAGCTCCCGCAGCGTACGGCCCACCATCGCCTCGGCCGGGAGCGCGAGCAGGCGCTCCATGGCCGGGTTCGCGTAGGCGATGCGCATGCGCGCGTCCACGCGCACGGCGGCGTCGGGCAGGGCGTCCAGCACGCGCAGCAGGCCGGTGCCGGTGTCGCACGCCACACCGGCCGCCGCCTCCACCACGCCCACGTAGAAGAGCGGCGCGCCGGTGGCGGCCTCGCGCACCATGGACACGTGCACGTCCACCCACACCGAGTGTCCTTCGCGGTGCACGTAACGTTTGCGTGTGGACACGGCGCCGACCTCGCCGGTGAGGAGCATCACCATCCGCTCCAGGCTGACCTGCACGTCGTCGGGATGCGTCAGGTCCTGCACGCGGCGCCCCTCCAGCTCCTCGCGCGTGTAGCCCACCAGGTCGCACACGCGCTGGTTCACGCGCAGGTAGCGCCCGTCCGGCGCCGTGTGCATCATGCCCACGGGCGCCAGCTCGAACGTGGCGTAGAAGCGCGCCTCGGCGGCTTCTAGCGCCTCTTGAAGGTGGGTGTCGCGTGCGGAGGAAAGGGCCATGCGGGACCGGGCCAAGCCGGAGACGGACTGCGGACGGGTCTGCAATACGCGTCGGAAACCCCCGGAAGTCAAGCACCTCGTTGCCGTGGATGGAGAACGGATGTCCACTCCGCTCCCTCGGCGCCCTCCGGCAAGGTGGACACAGGAGATTCGCCGCTGCATCCCGCCTGCCGAGGCTCGGCCTTTCGCCCGGACGGTGCGTAATGGATGCGCAGGCTTTGCAGCCGAATGCGGAAAAGATCACGCCCGGTGTGCAGAGACTCCGTACCAGATCCAGACTGGATTCTGCCGGTGTGACCGGACTCTTGCACGCTAGGTCGTGCTCCCGGCTGGGTTTTTCGCTTCTCCGGACGAGCGAATGTTGTTTCCGGTTACACCGCGCGCAGCCGTATCACGCCGGTGCTTTCCGCCTCGTCGTCGTCGGCCCGGATGCTCGCGAGCCGCTCGGCCGGAAGCCGCTCCACCTTCACCCCTTGGGCGCGGGCGATCTCCACCATGTGGCCGGTGCCGCCCGGCCCGTCTCCTTCACGCCCGTCCCACAGCGCCAGCAGCGTGGCGCACCCGCCGCAGAGCACCAGCGCGTTGTGCAGCAGCCACAGGTTGCTCCGGTCCCACACGGTGTACTCCCGCCATGGCCGCAGCCAGCGCGGCTGGTCCGGGTCTGCCGTGGAGCCCCCCAGCCAGCGCGCGGGGCAGCGGGCCAGCAGCGCGTCGAACCGCGCGACCCAGCCCGGACCCGCGTCGGCCACCGAGGCCGCCACGTAGCGCTCCCGCGTGCCGGCAAGGAAGAGCTGCGAGGGGATGCCGATCTCCCCGCACACCTCGTGGAAGAGGACGTCGCCGCCGCTGGCGCCGCCCGCGCAGCCCACCACGCCGCCCGGCGGGCGGCCCCCCAGCTCGGCCTCGACCGCGGCGCGGATCATCGCGCGGGCCTCGCCCTCCGCCGCGGCGGGGAAGCGCGGGAAGGCGCGGCCCGGCACGTCCAGCCGGTGCCCGGTGAATACGATCACGCGCTCCGGCGGCACGGGCGCGGGCGCCGCGGGCTGCCGGAGTTCGTCCAGCACGGCGAGCGCGGCGGCGGCGTTCCCGGCCAGCACGCCCAGGTCCGCGTACATGGCGAGCTGCCGGCGCACCACGTCTCCGTAGAAGCTCTCCGCGCCGGTGAGCGCCTGGCGGTAGCGCTCGGCCACCAGGGCGGGGTTCGCCTTGGTGAGCGCCGCCAGGTCCGCCGCGGCGATGCTCACCCAGCGGTCCTGCCGCCGCTCCAGCTCCAGCCGCCGCCGGCTACCCTCCAGCGCCAGCTCCACCGCGCCCGCCAGCCGGCTCCCCTCGGCCGCCAGCCGCCCGCGCTCGGCCTCGGCCTCGCGCTCCGTCTCGAAGCCCGCCGCCCACACGCCGGGCGCCAGGTCCGCCAGCTTCAGGCGCAGGGTGAGCAGGGCCAGGGCGTTGATGCCCGGGTAGAAGTGGTTCTGGTGCTCGCGAAACCCGGCCACGTACTCGCCGTAGCTCTCCATCAGCCGCGGGGAGCGGAGCGCGGCGGCCACGCGGCCTGCCGGGGGCGCGGACTGCCATTCCTCCATCCACCGTGCCTTGGTGTTGCTGGCCTTCAGCGCCAGCGCCTCGGCCAGCTGCGGGCCGCGCGACGCCGGGTCGTCGATCACCCGCTGCACCGCCTCGTCCGAGGCGGCGAGCTGGCCCAGCTTCTGGTAGAGCGTGGCGAGCCGCGAGTTCGCCTCCGCGTCGCCGGGCAAGTGCTCGCGCACGCGCTCCCACGTGGTCCGCGCCCCTGCGCGGTCGCCCGCCTCCACCTGCCCGGCGCCCACCGCGCGCAGCCCCTCCACCTTCCAGCGGAAGTGCCGCGCCTCGTCCGAGAGCAGGCGCAGGTCGCCAGGGTGCTTCTCTCTCGCCGCCCTCCGCACCTCCTCGCGGAAGTCCGACGGCGCGCCCAGCACGCCCGACCAGTCCGGCAGCCGCGCCTCCACCGCGGGAAGCTTGGCGAGCACGGGGCTGTCCACGTCGTCCGAGTCGCGCGTGTCGCGCAGCGCGGCGATCAGGGCGGGGAGCGAGGCGGCGGGGTCGCGCGCGTCGTACTCCACGTACCGGTCGGTGCGCAGGTCGAACGGCACCTCCTGGCAGCGGCAGCGGATGAGCACCGTGCCGTGGTCGCGCAGCGCGTGGCGCACGCCCAGCTCGTAGAACACGTTGGCGTTGTGCATGGAGATGTCGGCGACCACCAGGTCCGACGTTGCCAGCAGCTCGAACACGTCCTTGCGTATGTCGCCCGCCTGCGCGATGGGCTCGGTGGTGCCGCCCTGCATGCCCAGCGCGGCCAGCGCCGGGTCCACCAGCGCGCGCTGCACCGCCGCGAAGTCCACCTCCGCCTCGCCGCCGTCCTCCATCACCACCCTGCGCGTGCCGAACGGCCGCACCACGAACACGTGCATCGCTTCCCTGGGGAGATGGTGGAACTCGGACGGCGGTGTTTCTCGGGAGATGCCGGAAGACGTCGGTAGATGGCGGTAGATGGGCGGTAGATGGCGCAGACGGTAGATGAATGACCTGCGGCGCCCCGGCCCATTCCAGGACCGCTCATCGCGGGTCCGCCGCGACTCGGCCGAGGCGCGGCGGTGTCGGGCCGTGCGCGGCCGGTTCATACGAACCCGGGTAGATCGGCTTGCTTTGCGAGTCTCGCCGAAGCGGTTCGGACCCTCGGAGCAGCCCACGGAGGTGGGCCTCGCGCCGTCGTAGCCCGCGGCTTAGCCGCCAGGGCGATGCTGGCCGCACCGATTCTCCCGGATTTCTTGTCAGTCGCTCGCGGACGGGATGGGACGGGGGGCAGGCGTCGCCTCGCGCGTTCCGCCCGATGCGCCGCGGACCTGGGCGACGAGCTGGCCCCACTGGCCCTGCTCGCGCTGGAAGACCTGCTCCACGCGCGCCACGTACTCCGCCGGGGTGCGCACCGGCGCGTCCGCACAGCCATCGCAGCCGTCGGGCGAGTCCGCCGATGCCGCCGCCAGCGCGTGCTCCGCGTCGCGGTAGATGCCGGCGTTCTGCTGGAAGCCGTACAGCGCGCGGTGCGCCGCCAGCGCCGTCCCCGCGGCCGCCAGCACCGTCGCGACCACCGGCCACGCCAGCGCGTACCCGCCGCCGACGGCGACGTCCGGCTTCCACGCGGACAGCGTGGAAGCCACGGACGACAGGAAGAGCACCAGGGCGGTGAGGCTCACGCTCTGCCGGTGCGCGCGCTCGTACGAAGCGCAGCGGCGCCTGTACCACTCGCATTGCGCGCCGCGGCGGTAGCGCTCGTAGAACTCCAGGAACCGCGCGTCGCCGCCCGTCACGCCGCGCCTCCGCTGCGGATCTCGCCCACGCGCCGTTTCAGGTTGCGGACGCGGCAGGCGTCGTCGTCGTACGGCCGGGCGCGGGCGAGGAAGAGGAAGTATTCGCTGCGCAGCAGCTCCGCGCGCAGGCGGCAGCTGCGCCAGCGCTCGTGCCCGCTCAGGTCGCGCGAGCGCGAGGCCCACGCCGCCAGGAAAGCCGTCCACGCCGCCGCCAGCACCTTCCACCCCGTGCCGTGCGCCACGCCGGACAGCGCGCCCAGCCCCGTGGCCGCCACCCCGCCGGCGATCAGCACCAGCTGGTCCAGCCGGAAGTCGTTCTGCGCCCGCAGCGCCTCGCGGTCCTCGTCCACGAAGTGCGGCATCAGGTGCGTGCGCAGCACCGCCAGGTCCGCCGCGTGCTCCGCCTCCATCGCCGCCGGAAAGCGGTCGCCCAGCACGGGATCGGTCCCTTCCTCCCCCTCCGCATCGCGCCACCGCAGCCGCGGAAGGTGCTCGAACAGCGCGATGCGCCGCCGCTTCGGCCGCCGGGGAACGCGGGGGAGCGGACGGACGAGGCCCGCCGGCCCATCCCGCTCCGCCTCCGGCGCGAGGGAAAGGGTGACGGCCGGCGTGGCGGCGAAATGCGGTCGGTCGATCGGCATCTACGGTCCCGTGCGTGTGATGGACATGCGGGTTGACGATGTGGAGTGGGGGATGCGGATCGGGGGATTCCATCGGCTCGTCCGCCGGAAGGCAGGCATATCGCAGCGCTCCGGCCCCGTCCGAGAATGTGAAGCGGTGAGATGCGCATCTCCGGAAACTGCGCGTCTTCCGAGGCGATGCGCAGCCCGCCGTCGCTCGACGGCAGATCGGTCGGCGCGCCCGCATCCACCGATCCCGATCCGATCAATTGTCCGGCGCTCCTTCGCGGATCCAAAGCTCCAGCGTGTCGCGGAGGCCGGCGGGCACGCCCTTCGAGTGGTCGCGGCTGCGCGTGCAGGGCGAGTCCAGCACGCAGAGCAGCAGGTTCACGGTGGAGTCCGCGCCGGGGTCGAACGGCGTGACGCGGCGGTTCCCCGCGTGCGTGCTCTGTCCCGCGAGAAGGTCGCGGAAGGCGGCGGCCGCGCTCAGGTCCAGGTTCCCGGCGGCGGAGCCGGTGGTATGGCACCCCTCGCACGAAGCCTTGAACCGCGGCAGCACGCTCGCCGCGAACGAGACGGGTACGGCGTACGTGACCACCACCGTGTCCGGCACGGTGCCGGGGCGCCCCGTCACCGCCACCGTGGCGCGGTGCGGAGCCGCGGCCCGGGGCAGCGATCCCGCGCTCACCTGCAGCCGCACCTGCTTCGCGGCGGAGTCGGCGCTGGCGACCAGCCATCCCTTCTCGCCGCCGCCGTAGTCGACCGTGGTGGCGAGACCCGCCGCCGGCGAGCCGTCCGCCAGGCCCAGCACCACCACGTTCCGCGGCGCCGCGGCGGCCGGGAAGCTCGCCACGTTCGCGGAGAGGCGGATCACCGGCGCCGAGCCCACGCGCAGCGTCACCGCCATCCGCGCCTCCTGCACCCCGCGCTGCGGCGAGCGCACCACGACCGACGCCGTGTACGCGCCCTCGCCCAGCCCCGCGGTCCGCGCCTCGAGGGTGAGCACCCGCGGCGCATCCGCCAGCCTGGCCGTGAGCCAGCCCGCGGGCCCGCCGGACGGGTACTCCACCGGCGCCACGGCCAGCCCCGGCAGCGGCGCGTTCAGCGGCTCGGTGACCGAGAAGGTCTGCGCCTGCGGATCGCCGCCCCCCACGCTGGCGGTGAAGGCCGCCGCGGTGGAGGAGAGGTGGATGACCGGCGTGGGAGCCACCGTGAACCGGACGGAGACGCTGGCCGCCGGCACGCCGGGGACGGACGATGCGACCGTCACCGTCGCCGCGCGCGTCCCCGCCGCGAGCGTGCCAGTGTGCGGCGTGAGCGTGAGCGTGGCGGGCGCCGTCCCGCCGCCGCCCAGCGTGGCGCCCAGCCATCCCCCCGCCCCCGTCCCGTACGCCACGGCGGCCGAGAGCCCGGTGAGGCTGCCGCCGCCGCCGTTCGCCACGCCCACGACGGCGGGCGCGGGGTCGTCGCCATTCTCCGTCGCCTCGAACGACACGTCGGCAGGCTGGAGCAGCACCGCGGGCGCGGAATGCACGCCGAACGTGACCAGCAGCACCGCGGGCGGCACCCCCGCGGCCGACGCGGCGACGGTCACGCGCGCCGTGTGCTCGCCCTCCGGCAGCGAGCCCGTACGCGCCCGCAGCGTCAGCGTGGACGACGCGGGCGTGCCGCCGAGCGCCACCGCCAGCCAGCCGGACGGCCCCCCGGGCGCGTACGCCGCCGCCGCGGAGAGGCCGCCCAGCGAGCCGCCGCCTCCGTTCGTGACCGCCACCGCCTGCGCCGCCGGATCGGTCCCGCCCGGCGCCGCCCCGAACGCCACGGCGGCCTCCGAGAGCACGACCGACGGCGGCGGCGCCACGGCGAGCACCACCGGCACGCGCCGCGCCGCCACCCCCGGCAGCGACGATCCCACGTCCACGCCCGCCGTGTACACGCCCACCGGCAGCCCCGCGACGCGCACCGCGATCTCCACCGTGGGCGCCGCGCCGTCCCGCGCGACAGCGGCGAGCCAGCCGGTGGGCTCGTTCGCGCCGTACGACACCGCGGCCGTGGGGCCCGCCAGCGTGCCGCCCGCCGCGTTCCCCACCGCCAGCGCCTGCGCGGGCGGGTCG
>DASRQW010000480.1 GCA_035696245.1 Longimicrobiaceae bacterium
GGCGGGCCCTGGGGCGGCCCCTGCTGCGGCATGCCCTGCGGGGGCATCGGCTGCCCGCCCTGCGGCATCTGCTGGCCCGGCATGCCGGCCGGCGGCGCCACCTGCGGCTGCGTGGCGCGGATGGACTTCATCTTGTCGGCCACCTTGGCGAACGACGCGGCGTACACGTCGGCGTCGTAGTGCTTTTGGAGCGCACGGCCCAGCGGCCCCAGCGGCGGCAGCTGGCGCTGGCCGGTGATGACGCCGTTGATCAGGTCGCGCACCTCGGCCTGGATCGCGGCGTCGCCCGCGTCGCCCTTGGGGATGCGGTGCGAGGCCAGGCCGGTCATCTGCACCAGCTGGCGGACGGCGTCCTTTGCCTGCGTGCGCAGGTTGTTCAGCTCCGCGGCGGGCACGGTGACGTGGTGCGCCTCGGCCTCGTGCAGCAGCAGCTCCTGGGTGGCGATCCGCTTGACGATGCCGGTGATCTGCTCGTCGGTGGCCTGCTGCGCCAAGCCCTCGCGGTCCTGGGCCGAAGCGTCGGCCAGCGCGTCGGCGAACTCGCCGGCGGTCAGCTCGCCGCCCTTGTACGTCGCCAGCTCGCGGCTCGCGCCGCTCACGTTCTTCAGGTCGGGCAGCGCGGCCAGCTCCTTGACGATCTTCACCGCGCCGGAGTCCACCTTGAGCTGGCTGGAGGCCTGCAGGCCATCGACGTACTTCTGCTCGGCGTCCTGCTGCGAGTGCTGCACCAGGTACTGGCGGAACTCGGCGCGGTGGTCGCCCAGCGGCTGCTGGCGCTTCTCCTCGAGCTTGATCACGTGGTAGCCGAACGGCGACTCCACCACGGGGCTGATCTGGCCGGGGGCGAGCTTGAAGGCCGCCTCCTCGAACGCCGGCACCATCTTCCCGCGCCCGAAGAAGCCCAGGTCGCCGCCCTGCTGCGCGCTGCCGTCGGCCGAGTACTGCTTGGCCAGCCCGGCGAAGTCCTCGCCGCCCGCGGCGCGGACGCGGATGGACTCGGCCAGCTTCTTCACGCTGTCGCGCTGCGCGGGCGTGGCGCCCTCGGGCATGCGGAACAGGATGTGGCGGGCGCGGATCTCGGCGCCGGGGCCTTCGGTGGCCCAGCGCTGGTCCACCTGCGCGTCGGTGAACGCGGTGTCCACGTGCACCTGGCCCTCGAACAGCTTGCGGATGAGCAGGCCCTCGCGCTGAGGCTTGATCAGCTGATCGTAGTCGATCACGGCGAGCGTGCTGTCCTCGGCCACCGCGGTGGCGAGCAGCGTGTAGTCCACCCATAGCTCGGCCAGCGTGCGCACGATCTTGGGGTCGGCCGGGATCTGCGGCTGCGCGGCCAGCATCTGCGCGGCGTCGTCTACCTTCAGCTCCTTGCCGGCGGCGCGGGCCACGGTGTTGGAGTGCGAGGTCAGCGCCTGCTTGAAACTGTCGCAGCCGGCGGTGGCGAGGATCGGGGCCGCGATCACGAGCGGCGCCCAACGGGACAACTTCATGGGGTCTCCAGCGGGGGTGGGGTGGAGAGTCTCAGGCTCCGGCGAGTCCGCAGCTCTGGGGAATCACTTCTCTCGGGTGCTGCAACGCCCTCCTGCGGGCGGATCGGCGCGCGTCGGTAGATGCGCGGGTGAAGCTTCTTTCGGACATCGAGCATCGAGGGCGCCCCCTCCCGCTCGCTTAGGCTCGCACCCTCCCCCGCAAGCGGGAGAGGGTTGGTGGTTCGGTGCGCGTCCGGGCTTCCGGCGTG
>DASRQW010000481.1 GCA_035696245.1 Longimicrobiaceae bacterium
CGTGGCGAGGAATGCGGTACCCAGCTGCACGGCGGCGGCGCCGAGCGCGCGGGCGGCCACGATCCCGCGCCCGTCCATGATCCCGCCCGATGCGACCACCGGGACGCGCACCGCGTCCACCACCTGCGGCACCAGCGCGAGCGTGCCGATCATCGCCGCCTCGAACGGCGCGCCGAAGGTGCCGCGGTGCCCGCCCGCCTCGCTCCCCTGCGCGACCACCGCGTCCACGCCGGCATCTTCCAGCCGCACCGCCTCGTCGACCGTCGTCGCCGTTCCCATCACGAAGACGCCGCGCCGCCGCAGCTCCGCCATTGCGGCCGCGCCGGGGATGCCGAACGTGAAGCTGAAGATGGGCACGCGGTACTCCAGGACCGCCTCGAGCTGCGCATCGAACGGATCGGCCGGGGGCGCCGGAAGCACGGGCGCGGGAAGGCCGAGCTCCGCGTGGCGGCGGGCGACGAGCGCGAGCATGGGCCCGGCGTCCACCGTCTCGTGCGCATGCTCCCGCCCGCCCGCGAAGAGGTTGACGAGGAACGGCTGGTCCGTCAGGCGGCGCACCTCTGCGATGTCCGCGCGGATCTGGTCGGCCGAGAGGTACGCGGCGCCCAGAGAGCCCAGGCCGCCCGCGTTGCTGACGGCCGCGGCGAGCGCGGGCGTGCTTCCTCCGCCGGACATCGGGCCCTGGACGATCGCGTGGCGGATCCCCAGCCGCGCGGCGAGGTCGTGAAGTGGTGCAGCCATCCGTGCATCCTCCGTGTCCGGAACGAGGGCCGCAGGCGGGTCACGCATCTACCGAGACGATCGCCCGCCACGCATCCACCGGATCAACTTCATCGCCGGTGCGTCGTCGCGAAAGATGATTCTCGCGATGCCATCCATCTCCCGAACGATTGAGCTTGCGCGGCGGGCGGCGGATGCGCGCGCGGCCACGCTGTTCGTGCGGCAGCGCGACGGATTCCTCGCAAGCGCCTTCCCGCGCTTCCTCGACTACGTCGCAGGGAGGGCATCGCCCGGCTGGCGGAGGTGCCTGCCGCGTCCGCCGCGCCGTGAAGATTGCTCCGGCGGGTCCGGACGCGTTATTCTGCCGCATCTGCACGTGCGTCTCAGCCTCCCCACCGTCCACGAACCCCATGCGAAACACCCCAGGCAGCACACTTCGCCGCATCCGCGCCGCGGCGGGCGTAGCGGCGGCCCTCGGCACGCTCGCCTTCCGAGCGGCGCCCGCCTCCGCGCAGGCCGCCGCGAGCGACGAGGCGCGCACGGCCCGCTACATGGCCGCCGTGCGCGGCAGCACGCCGCAGCTCACCGCCTTCCTGCGCGAGATGCCCAAGGGCGGCGACCTGCACATGCACCTCTCCGGCGCCGTCTACGCCGAGACGTACATCCGGTGGGCGTCGGAAGGCAACCTGTGCGTCCGCACGGCCAGCATGTCGCTCACCGGCCCCGTGCCGTGCGACACCGCCGCGGGCCTGGTGCCCGCCGCCAGCGCGCTGCGCAGCTCCACGCTGTACGGCCAGCTCATCGACGCGTGGTCCATGCGCAACTGGAACGCGGCGCGGAAGAACGGCCACGACCAGTTCTTCGACACCTTCGGCAAGTTCGGCGCGGCCACAGACGGGCGCACCGGCGACATGGTGGCCGAGGTCGCCCAGCGGGCGGCGATGGGCCATGTGAGCTACGTGGAGCTGATGTACACGCCCGACGACGGCGGCGTGGCGGGCCTGGGCGGGCGCGTGGGCTGGGACGCGGACTTCGGGCGGATGCGGCAGAAGCTGCTGGACGCCGGGCTGCGCGACACGCTCGTCAAGGCCGGCGCCTCGCTCGCCGCCGCCGAGGCGCGCGAGCGGCAGCTCCTGCGCTGCGGCGCGGCCGACGCCGATCCGGGCTGCGGCGTGACCGTGCGCTGGCTGTACCAGGTGTCGCGCGGCCGCGCCCCGGAGCAGGTCTTCGCGCAGATCCTCGCCGGGTTCGAGATGCAGGGCAGCGACCCGCGCGTGGTGGGCTTCAACCTGGTGCAGCCCGAGGACGCGCTGGTGCCCATGCGCGACTTCACCCTGCAGATGCGCATGATCGACTACCTGCACCGCCTCTACCCGCAGGCGCACGTCACGCTGCACGCGGGCGAGCTGGCGCCGGGCCTGGTGCCGCCCGAGGGGCTGCGCTTCCACATCCGCCAGTCGGTGGAGCTGGGGCACGCCGCGCGCATCGGGCACGGGGTGGACGTGATGAACGAGGAGCGCGCGCCGGAGTTGCTGCGCGAGATGCGCGACCGGAACGTGATGGTGGAGATCGCGCTCACCAGCAACTACGGCATCCTGGGGGTGAGCGGGCGCGACCACCCGCTGCACGCGTACCTGGCCGCGGGCGTGCCCGTGGCGCTCGCAACGGACGACGAGGGCGTGGCGCGCTCGGAGATGACCATGGAGTACCTGCGCGCCGTGCAGGACCAAGGGATCGACTACCCCACGCTCAAGCGCATGGCGCGCACCTCACTGGAGCACGCCTTCGTGCAGGGCGCCAGCCTGTGGCGCGACGGGCGCACCTTCGCCCCGGCGGCGGCGTGCGCACCGGCGGCCGGCGGGTTCGAGGGTGCGGCGTGTGTGCAGCTCGCCGCCGGCAGCCCCAAGGCCGACCTCCAGCGCCGTCTGGAGCTGTCGTTCCGCCAGTTCGAGCGCCGCTGGGGCGCAATGGAGATCCCGCGCGAGCCTGTCCGAAACTAGCGTTCGCACGGAAACAGGAAAGGCCCGTCCGTCGCACCCGCGGCGGACGGGCTTCGTGCTTCCGGGATCATGTGCGGATGGGGGTTGGACGGAGGCATGCCGGAGCTTGGAGATGGTCGTGCTTCGGGGGAGCGCCCCCTCCCCCAGCCCCTCCCCCGCAAGCGGGAGAGGGGAGCCAGTTCACGATGGGGTGGGGATTTCGTGGTCCTGGGCGTGCTTCGCGTCAGCGGAAGGTGCCGGGGGACACGCTGTAGGTGCGGCGGGGGATGCCGGCGTCGTCTTCCGGGGCCCAGAGGCCCATCTGCTCCGTCCATCTCACCGAATCCAGCCGCTTTCCGCCGATAGTGAGGAAGCCCGCCGCACGGGTGGTCACGGCGCCCATCTTCCGCAGGTCCGCCACGCCCCGGATCACCGTGCCTCCACGCTCCGCCACGATCTTCTTCGCCGTGCCCGGGCCGATGCCGGGGACGCGCACCAGCTCGTCGTAACTCGCCGTCTTCACCTCCACCGGGAAGCGCTGGGGGTTGGCGAGCGCCCACGCGGTCTTCGGGTCCAGCCCCAGCGGCAGGTTTCCCGTCGCGTCGAACACCACCTCGTCGCGCGCGAAGCCGTAGCGGCGCAGCAGGTAGTCCGCTTGGTACAGCCGCTGCTCGCGCAGCACCGGCGTCTCCGGCGCGTCCTCCATGGGTGTGTCGCGAATAGGGCGGAATGCGCTGAAGTGCGCGTGGTGGATGCCGCCGCGCCCGTACAGCTCCGTCACCTTGCCGATGATCGTCCTGTCCGTGTCGGGCGTGGCCCCCACCACGAACTGCATGGTCATGCCGGACGTGCCGCCGGGGTGCAGCGGGTCGCGCGGGCGCCCGTCGCGCTCCTGGCGCCACTCGCCCACCACCAGCTTTCGCGCCGCGTCCAGGCTGGCGAGCGAGCGGTCCAGGCTTTTCTCCGGCGCGATCTGCACCAGCGTGGATCCGCACGGCGCCTCCAGGTTCAGCGACACCCGGCTGGCTAGGCGCGTGAGCCGCTCGATCTGCGCGGGCTCGCCGCCGGGCGGCATCTTCACATGCACGTAGCCGGTGAAGCGGTGCTTCTCGCGCAGCAGCTCCATCACCTCGATCAGGTCGTCCATCACCTTGGTGGGCCGCCCGGGGATGCCGGTGGTGATGAACAGCCCGCCGCACCAGCCGCGGTGATAGGCTTCCAGGAAGATGCGAACCAGCTCGGCCGGCTTGAGCAGCGTGCGCGGCATGTTGCGGTCGCGGCGCATGGGGCAGTAGTGGCAGTTGAAGCTGCACGCGTTGGTCATCAGGATGCGCATCAGCGACACGCGACCGGACCCCACGCGCAGCTCGCGGATGTTCAACGGCCGCAGCGCGCCCACGTCCTTCGTGTGCCGGAGCCGCGGCGGCAGAGCGCGTTGCGAGCCCTGCGTGCCCTCGTGGTCGTCGGCCGCCAGGGTCATAAGCAGCTCCAGCTTCTGCTCCAGCGTCAGCGTCGTGTCCATCTTCCCTCCTGCTCGCGGGTTCTCCAGCCGGCAGCAGTGTACCGAATGGATGCCGAAGATGCAAGAGCTTTGTTCGGGAAATGTTCGGAATTGATTTCTATCTGCGTCCGCGCATCTCACGAGCCGCCCAACTTGGCGGACCGGTGGGCGGTATCAATCCGAGAGGTTGGGAGATCCGATGACCGAAGGGAGAGAACGCGATGAGGATTCGGAAGATGCGATGCGGTCTGGCGCTGGCGTCCGCGCTCGCGGCCACGGCGTGCCGCCCGTCCGCCGCGCAACAGGGCAGGGGCGGCGCGGAAGCGGATCCACGCGCGACCGCCGCCGCCGCGGAGGCGATGTCGCATGGCGGCATGGAGATGGACCCGCACATGCGCATGACGACGCCGCGGAGGGCGACGGCGGCGGACTCCGCGCGGGCAGCGGCGCTCGTGCGCAGCATGCGAGCGGAGCTGGCGCGCTTCCGCGACGTGCACGCGGCCGAGGCGGCCGGCTTCGAGCAATTCCTCCCCAACGTGCCGCAGCCCGTCTACCACTTCACCAACTGGCGCTGGGCCGTGGAGGAGGCGTTCCGCTTCGACCCCGCCAAGCCCACGTCGCTGCTGTACCGCAGGGAGCCCGATGGCCGCTTCACGCTGGTCGGGGCGATGTACACGGCGCCGCGCCGCTTCTCCGAAGACCGGCTGGGCGAGCGCATCCCGCTGGGAATCGCCCGGTGGCACCAGCACGTGAGCTGGTGCCTGCCGCCGAGAGGGCAGGCGGAACGCTGGCGGGAGATGCGCGGCGGCGAGCCCGTCTTCGGCCCGCGCAGCCCCATCGCCACGAAGGCCGAATGCGATGCGGTGGGCGGCGTCTTCCACGAGCACCTGTTCGGCTGGATGGTGCACGTGAACGCCTTCGAATCCGACGATCCCAAGGTCGTCTGGGCCGACCACCACGGCGCATCCGCCGCCGACTCGTCAACCGATCCGACGATGATGCAGATGCCGGCGGGCCATCACCACGTCTGACCGCCCAGCGGGAGATGCACGGCCGCCGTCCTCCGCCGCGCATCCGCGGGACACCCCGTAGCACATCTACCGAATCCAGACGAGGGCGCATCTCACGCGAGGTGCGCCCTCGTCGCGTCATCCCCATGCGATCACGGGAGATGCGGGGATGGCCGACGCGCTCGCGCTTCATCTGCCGGGCGTGCATGCCGCGATCTACAACTACCGATAGCCTGCGTGGATGCGCACCGGGCCGGACGCCGATTCTCCGCCTCGGCGGGCGTGTCGCGTGATACGGGGGCGGGGGTACGGGTCGTGCCCGCCACGCGCGGCGAACGCGTCCGGCTCGCGGACGGAGCGGGAGAGAACGCGTGGTCGTCCGCGGACGAAGCTCCTCGCACCGGCACCGATGCCGCTCGACTTGCGTCCGTGCGGCGTGAGTCCGCCAGTGGGCTGAAGCGGCGAAGACCAGGTTCGAAGGCTGAGGCTATGCGCGGAAAGGTGCTCCAGAGAGGGCCGGCGAATTCTACTCGCTGGGGAACGGCCCCTCCTCCTCCTGCGATGCCCACATCCGCCGGAAGCGGCCGTTCTCGTCCGCCGTGAGCGTGGTCCAGTCACCGCTCTCCACCAGGCGCCCGGCTTCCAGGACGTGGATGGCGTCGGCGTCGCGGACGGTGCTGAGGCGGTGGGTGATGACCAGGATGGTCGTGCGGCCGTGCAGCTCCGCGATCGCGCGGAGGATGCGGCGCTCGTTGTCGGTGTCGAGCGCGCTGGTGGCCTCGTCGAGGATGAGCAGAGACGGGCGCCGGAGCAGCGCCCGGGCCAGCGCCAGCCGCTGCCGCTCGCCGCCGGACAGCCGCACGCCGCGGTCGCCGATCACCGTGTCCAGCCCCTCCGCCAGCGCGTCCACGAACTCCTCGGCAGACGCGGCGCGGAGAACGTCCCGCAGCTCGTCCTCCGTCGCATCCGGGCGTGCCCACAGCAGGTTGGCGCGTACGGTGTCGTGGAAGAGCACCGTGTCCTGCGCCACGTACCCGATCCCCTCGCGCCAGCGCCGCACCGCGCCCTCGTCCAGCGCCGCGCCGTCCAGCACGACGCGGCCGGCGGTGGGCGCGACGAGTCCCATCACCAGGTCCGCCACGGTCGTCTTGCCGGCGCCGGAAGGGCCGACGAACGCGGTGGTCCGCCGCGCCTGGACCGTCACGTCCAGGCCGGAGATCACGGGCCGGTCCTCGTCGTACGCGAACGACACGTGCTCGAAGCGGATCCCGCGCTCCAGCGGCAGCGGACCGCCCTCGGCCACCGTCATCTCGCGCTCGGCCTCGCAGCGCGCCGTGAGGGCGCGGACGGCGGCGAAGGCGGGAAGCTCGTGCACGATCTGCTGGTAGACCTGCTGCATGGCGAGCAGGCGGGGGACCAGGCGGGAGAAGACGAAGATGAGCAGCACCGCCACCGCCGCGGGCACGCCCAGCACCTCCACGGCCAGGTACAGCACGCCTCCGAGAAGGACGACCGAGCCCAGCGTGAACCCCGCGCGCGCGTCGGCGTACGCGCGGATGGTGCGGCCGTGCATCTGCCGCGCGCCCTCGGCCAGCGCGCCGAATATGCGCACGTTGCGCTGCTCGGCCCCGTAGCTCTTCACCACCTTCATGCCCTGCAGGTGCTCGGTCGCGGCGGCAAACAGCTCGCCGTGTGCGCGGCTCAGGCCCTGGCCCGCCATCCGCGCCGCCCGCCGCGGCCCGCGCTGGAAGGCGAGCAGCACGCCGCCGCACGCCAGCGCCACGACTGTGACAGCGGGGGAGATGCGCAGCGCCACCGCCAGGTACGCCGCCCCCGCCAGCATCTGCGCGAAGAAGAGGAGCAGCTGCGCCGCCGCCGTGCCCACCCGGTCCGTCTCCACCGTGAGCGCGTGCACCAGGTCCGACGCGCGGGTGCGCGCCAGGAACGGCCAGCGCGCCTCGGCGATGGCGGCGTACAGGCGGGTGCGCATGGCGAGGGCAGCGCGCTTCTCCACGTCGTAGGTGACGATGAGCTGCGCGCGCTGCGCCACCGCCTGCACCGCGACCACGGCCACGTACGCCAGCAGCACACCGCCCAGCGTGAGGTGGATCCCTACGCCGGTGATCGCGTTCGACACCGCCGCGCTCATCCGCCCCACGGAGCCCTGCGCCACGGGGATCCCCGCGACGCTCAGCAGGGGAATCAGCACCAGAACGCCCGCGCCCTCGGTGGCACCCAGCAGCGCGCTCAGCCCCACCGCCGCCGCGATCCGCCGCGGCATCAGCTTCCACAGCGTCCGCGCGAACGCGAGCAGCCCGTCCGGCGAGGCGGTTGCGGCCTCGTCGCTCACGACGCGCGCCTCCACACGTCCGCGAGGACGGCTTGAACGGTGGATGTGGAGGCGTGGACGGGAAATGCGGACGGGCTGGGGATCACGGAGGGGTTCGTCGGGTGGGCGAAAGGACGGAAGGGAGAAAGATGACGGGCTGGTGGAGGGGGGACAAGGCGGGCAGGGGCCCTCACCCGGCTCGCACGGCTCGCCTGCCCTCCGCCGCAAGCGGGGGAAGGCACGCCGTTGACGCATCTCCAGGCTTGGCATGGGTCGAGGCTGCCTCCTCGCTGCCGACAGTCTGGCGACTCGCGCTGCGCGCTGCGGATGGGCAGGTCGAGCGGCGCCGCTTCAGGCTGCGAGGGACTTCGTCCGAAGGACGACCGCAGTTCATAGCCGGGCGTTTCATACCCCCGGCGCGGCAGCGGGAACGTCCGACGTCGGAAGGACGGTGGGCCATGCGGCTCGCGCGCTCCCTTGTGAATCTTCCCGTCGCGTGGCAGGATAGATCGGCAGCCGAAGTGCACGGGCGCGCAGGCGGCTTCGCATCTCCCACGCATCTTCCGGACGGCACAACTTGGACAGACGCTCCTTCTTCCGGCAGGGCGCGCAGGCGGCGCTCGCGTTCGGCATCCTCCCGTCGCTGGCGCGCGGCGAGGCCCTCGCGCAGGCGGTGGCGGCCACGCCGTTCACGCGGCTGCGCGACCGCTACTTCATCGGCGTGCTGCGGTTCAACCCGGTAACGTCCACCTACCTGGGCGGCGACGGCTACAGCCCGCAGCTCGCGGACGTGAACGCCCGCCTGCGCGACTACACGCGCGACGCGCTGGACCGCGAGGCGCAGTTCTACCGCGGCATCGAGGCGGAGCGCGCGGCCATGCGACCGGCGTCGCTGAGTGCCGTGGAGCGCATCGACCACGAGGTGATGGGCGCGCAGCTCGCCTTCATCCTCCACCAGCTCGCCGACCTGCGCTACCACGAGCGCGCGGTGGACACGTACGTCGCCGAGCCTTTCCGCGGCATCGACTGGCTGATGCAGCAGATGACGGACGAGGGCCACGGCCTGCTGGGCACCCGCGCCGAGTGGGACCAGCTCGTCCGCCGGCTGGAGGCAGTGCCGGCGTACGTGGACGCCGCGAAGGCGAACCTGCTGGCGGGCAAGCGCTCCGGCAACATCCCCGACTGGCGGATGGTGGAGCGCGACGGCGTGGACGGAAGCACGTCGAACGCGGAGTACTTCCGGACCACGCTGCCGGAGACGGCGGGGCGGTACGTCGGCTCGCGCGCCTTCTCGGGCGAGGTGATGGCCCGGCTGCGCGCGGCGGCCGAGCACGCTGCGCAGGCGTACGCGGGCTTCGCGGACTTCCTGCGGCAGACGTACGCCGGCGACCGCACCGACCGCTTCGCCGTCGGCGAGGCCGAGTACACCTGGCGCCTGCGCAACAACATCCGCGACGGACGCTCCGTCGCGCAGCTGTACGACTACGGCCACCAGCAGGTCGACCTCTACCTCGGCCGCATCTACGAGGTCGCGCAGGCGGTCGCGCGCGAGGCGAGCCTGGGGCTGCCGTTCGGGACCACCGACGAGAAGAACGCCGGCGTACGCGCGGTGATGGACCACCTCGCCAAGGACTCGCCGAAGGACGACGAGCAGCTTCTCCAGTGGTACGTGGATGCGGGGAAGCGCGCCGTGGCGTACGGCCGCGAGCGGCAGCTCTTCGACATCCCGGCGGACTACCGGCTGGACGTCTACCCCACGCCGCCCGTGCTGCGCAGCACCATCGACGCCGCGTACTACGCCGCGCCGCCGTTCAAGAAGAGCGGCATCGGCCGGTTCTATCTCACGCCCACCGGCAACGACCCGCCGGCGCTGCGCGAGAACAACCGCGCGTCCATTGCCGACACCGCCGTGCACGAAGGCTTCCCGGGGCACGACCTCCACTACAAGTACATGACCTGGCACGCCGCCGACATCTCCAACATCCGCTGGCTGACGCCCGGCGCGGTGGAGGACTCGTCGTCCATGTGGGAAGACTCGCCCGCCGCCGAGGGCTGGGGCCTGTACGCCGAGGAGCTGATGAGCGAGCCCGCGCCGGGCCGCCCGTACGGCTTCTACACGCCGGGCGAGTACCTCTACGAGCTGCAGGGCCAGCTCCTGCGCGCCGTGCGCATCGTGGTGGACGTGGGCATCCACACGGGCCGCATGAGCTTCGACCAGGCGATGGACTACTTCACCGCGAACGTGAACTTCTTCCCCGGCGCCTGCGCCAAGGCCGCGAGCGACCCTGCCGCCAAGGCCGTGTGCGACGGCGCGCTGCGGGCCATCTACCGCTACAGCAAGTGGCCTACGCAGGCCATCACGTACAACCTGGGCAAGAGCGCCATCCAGAGCCTCCGCGACGCGTACCGGCAGGCCCGCGGCGCCGCGTACACGCCCAAGGAGTTCCACGAGCGCCTCATGCGCATGGGCACCATCCCCGCCAGCTATTTCCGCGAATACTTCCTCTCCACGGCGCGAGGCCGGTAGCGGCAGCGGGCTCGGAGGCGAGACGAAGATCCGTAGATGGGAACGGCCGGGCCCGCGCGGGCTCCGGCCGTTCTGCTGCATGCCATCCCCATTCGGGCGAGATGCGGGACGCGTCATTGGGCCCTCCGAAAGACTGTCGGATGCCCAGAACCATCGTCGGTGCTCAGAGTGTGCCGCGCGAGACGGTACGACTGGCAAGAGCGTTCCTCCGGGTCCCATAGGCAGAGCGCAGGCGGCTGGTCTATGGCCGGTCGCACGCTCCACCCGGCGCCAGATGGCACCTTGGCTCGCGCCGAGCCCGTGACCGTTCCGTCCGCGTGGAACTCCAGGGTGTCCCTGAACGGCTCCGCTTGTCCTTGGCGCACCCATCGCCCGGTTAGCTCCAACGGGTGTGTGGGAGGTGGATTCGGCGAATCGCACGAGATGCAGATCGCTGCCGCCAGCAGGAAAGGCAACACCTTCGCGCTTGAAGGAGCCGGTGGTTCGATTCACCATGGCTCGTGTGTACGGATCACAGGCGAACTATGGGTAGTGGATGCCATCCCATCCCAGGAAGTGCCGGCACTTAGTACGGCGGTGGCCGATATGATCGTGTAGTCCCGCTCAGTGGTTGGGGTGAGGGAGGCGAACCCGTCGGCGAACTGCGCGGCTAAACCGTACGTTGCTTTGGCGGTCAACCCGTCAGCACCCCGCGCCGTGCCGCCGACCACCAGTAGGCGGTCGCGCCGAGAAATCCGAAGAAGAAGATACCGACACCCCACGACGACTTTCGCGGACGGTCGTAGTGTCTGCCCCAGTGTAGCAGGGCGAGGCTCCACGTTACGAAGATCGAGACGGCGGTGAGGAACATCAGAACGTTGAAGGTGCCCAGAAGCTCGGGATGCGCCCTGAACGCGTCGCGGAAGTGGGAATTCAGAAGCAGAAGCATGATGGCGGTGCCGAAGCACGCGACAACGCTGGTGACTCGTCCGATCCCGATCATCTGGAAACCATCGGCTGGGAGAATGCGGGGCGGGCGAATGCACGTCTGCGCACGCCGATGCGGACAGTATCGGACGGATGCTCTCACCCGAGAGGGGCAGAGTTACGGAGAGCTTGAAGATGGGGGGCCGGCGAGGAGCCCGCTACCCGTCCGCCAGGTCGTACTCCCCGGCGTCGGGGTCGAGGGCGTCGTAGAGGGCGGCGGCGGCGATGGCGTAGCCGAACGCCTCGCGCTCCTCGGACAGGCGGCGGCGCAGCATCGCATCTTCCGAGAAGTCGGTGGTGCGGTTCAGGGAGCCGACCATCCGCTCGCGCGCCTCCGGGCCGATGGCGTTGGCGAGGAGGATGAGGGCGCGGGCGATGAGCCGCGGCGGGATCTCGTCGAGGAGCTGGCGAGCGAGGCGGCGGAGGGCATCCGGCGCGTCGCCGTACAGGTCGTCCGCCGTAGCGTGCTGCTCCGGTAGGCGCTCGCGGACCGTGGCGATCCACTCGCGCTCCACCACCGGCGCGAGCCACGCCGCCAGCGCCAGTGCCGACGCGGGGCGGAGCACGTGCATCTCCCCGCCCGCGCTCTCATCCCCCTCGGGCCGCGAGCCCAGCGCCACCCGGCCGTCGCGCAGCCGGGCGGCGGCGAACTCCGCGCCCTCCTCGTCGTCCAGCGGCGCCCGGAAGGGCGGGTGTGCCGATCCCCTGGGCATGCTTACGCCGTCCGCTCCATCTCGGAGCTGATCTCGCCGCCCAGCAGGATCACCATCGACGTCACGTACATCCACAGCAGCAGCACGATCACCGCGCCCAGCGCGCCGTACGTCTTGCTGTACGAGCCGAAGTTCGAGATGTAGAGCCGGAACAGCAGCGTCACCAGCAGGAAGATGACGGTGGAGATCGCCGCGCTCTTGAACAGCGTGCCCTTGCAGCCGGACTGGTCCTTCTCCGGCAGGATGTAGTAGATGAGCCAGAACGCCGCCACGATCAGCAGGAACGAGAGCGGCCACTGCAGGATGCTCCAGATGGTCTGCCCCGCATCGCCCAGCCCCAGCGCCTTGGCGATGGCGGGGCCGGCCAGCAGCGCCGCGCTTCCGCCCACGAACAGGATGGAGGTGACCGCCATCACCCCCAGCGCCACCGCCTTCTTCTTCACGAAGAC